>CAYHCR010000465.1:0-4190 GCA_964354895.1 uncultured Myxococcales bacterium
CGTCACGGCGGACGCGGTCGTCGCGGTGCTGCACCGCAACGCCGAGCTCGCCCGGGGGATCGCCGTGCGGGTCGTGGCGACGCTCTCGACCGCGGAGCGGACCTGCGGTTGCGGCGAGGCGCTCTCCAACGCATTGCTGACCCAGCGGGATCTCATCCCGCCGGCCACCCGAAAGAAGCTCGCGCTGCTCCTCCAGCGCCTCCTCCCGCCGCCCGCGAAGGCGGCCCCCAGGCGCGCCTCGAAGGCGACGCCCCCCGCGCGGACGTCCGCCGGGAGAAAGTCCAAGTGATGAGCAACGTCCCGGTCCTCGTCGTCGGCTCCATCGCGCTCGACTCGGTGGAGACGCCGTTCGGCCAGCGCGACGACGCGCTCGGCGGCTCCGCCACGTTCTTCTCGACCTCGGCCTCGTTCTTCACGCGCCCGGCGCTCGTCGGCGTGGTCGGCGAAGACTTTCCGAAGGAGCACGAGCAGTTCCTCTCCTCGCGCGGCGTCGATCTGTCGGGGCTCGCTCGGGCGGAGGGCCGCACGTTCCGGTGGAAGGGCCGCTACGGCTACGACCTCAACGACGCGAAGACGCTCGACACGCAGCTCAATGTCTTCGGCTCCTTCGACCCGGTCCTGCCCGAGCACCTGCGCCGCCCCGACCTGCTCTTCCTCGGCAACATCCACCCGACGCTGCAGGGCAAGGTCCTCGAGCGGCTCGCGGCGCGGCCACGGCTCGTCGCGATGGACACGATGAACTTCTGGATCTCGGGCAGCCGCAAGGAGCTGCTCGAGGTCATCGCGAAGGTCGATCTGCTCTTCATCAACGACTCGGAGGCGCGGCAGCTCTCGGGCGAGCACAACGTCATCAAGGCGGCGCGCGCGATCCAGAAGATGGGTCCGGCGTGCGTGGCGGTGAAGCGCGGCGAGTACGGCGCGGTGCTCTTCGACGGCACGAGCGTCTTCGCGGCGCCGGCGTGGCCGCTCGAGGACGTCTTCGATCCGACCGGCGCGGGCGACTCGTTCGCCGGCGGCTTCATGGGCCTGCTCGCACGGCGCAAGGACGTGGGGTTCCATGCGCTCCGGCAGGCGTGCATCGCCGGCTCGACGATGGCGAGCTTCTGCGTCGAGCGGTTCAGCCTCGACCGCTTCCGCGATCTGACCCGCGCGGAGATCGAGACGCGGCTCGGGAGCTTCCACAAGCTCGTTCACTTTGAAGAGCTCCCGGCCGACCTCGCCGAGAACGTGGAGTAGAGATCCGGCCCGCGCGGGGCGCCGACGTTGACGCTCGCCCGTGACGCTCGGTACCATCCCATGACCGTGTCAGGTTCAGGGGTCGGGGGATTCACCGGGGGTGCAGGCCTCTTCGTCGGGGGGTCTGCCGGGGTCGGGATGGATGACCGGCGCAGATTTCGTCGCATGCCGATCCGCCAGCGCTGCTGGTGCGAAGGTGGGTCGGTGACGCTCTACGCGCAGATGGGCGATGTCTCGGAGGGAGGCGCGTTCGTGAAGACGCACGCGCCGCTGGCCCAGGGCGAGCGCGCGCGCGTGCGCTTCGACCTCGGTGAGACCGGCGAGGCGTTCGAGGCGGAGGCGACGGTGATGTGGCGGCAGGCGCCGCAGCGACCGGGTGACGCCGCCGGGATGGGCCTCAAATTCGAGGTCTTCGACGATCGTCTGCGCGGCGCGTTGAAGCGGTGGGTCGAGGTCCTCGAGCGGCAGGCGCACGAGCACGAAGAAGGGCAGGACGGATGAGGATCGCGATCATCTCGGACGTGCACTCGAACATCGAGGCGTTGTCGGAGGTGGTGAAGGCGATCGATGCGCTCGGCGTCGATCGCGTGGTCTGCCTCGGCGACGTCGTCGGCTATGGCGCTTCGCCGAACGAGTGCTGCGCGATCGTCCGCGAGCTCTGCGAGGCGACCCTGCTGGGCAACCACGACGCCGCCGTCGCGGGCCGAATGGACTACAGCTTCTACTACGAGGCCGCGCGGCACGCGCTCGACTGGAGCTCGTCCAAGCTGGACGCGCGCCACGCGGCCTGGCTGCGGAGCTTGCCTTACACGTACCGGATCGGCGACGTCGGCTTCTGCCATGGCTCGCCGCTCGATCCGGAGGCGTATGAATACATCTTCGCGCTCGAGCAGGCGCGCGAGCTCGTGCCGCACGCGGACGAGCTCCCGGACATCACGTTCATCGGGCACAGCCACCTCTGCAAGGCGTACGCGATGGGCGGTGGCGAGGTCCACGACGTCGTCGCGCCGCGCTTCCCGGTCCGCAAGGGCTATCGCTACGTCTGCTCCGTCGGCTCGGTCGGCCAGCCGCGCGACTACGACAATCGCAGCTGCTTCGTCGTCTACGACACCGAACTGCGCGAGGTGGAGTACCAGCGGGTCGAGTACGACATCGAGGCCTCCGCCCAGCGGATCTTCGACGCCGATCTCGCGCTGAACTTCGGCAAACGCCTGTTCCTGGGCGTGTAGAGCGCCAGACCTGTTCCGTGCGCTAGCGCGCGCGCCGGACCTTCGGGGCGGCCACGAGCCCGAGGCCGCCCGCGAGCTCGAGCGCCGCCGCGTGTCCCGTGTGGTCGATCACCACGAGCCGGCGCCCGGCCGCGAAGAGGTGATCGGCCGCGGGCAGCTCCGAGGGGAGGGCGTCGCTGAGCTCGCGCCCGGTCGCTGCGTCCAGGAGCTGCAGCCGCTCCCCGGGCAGCGCGAGCACGCCCCGAACGAGGATCGGCGCGCCACCGGGGCGGCAGGGGGCCGACCACGCGACGTGCCCGCGGGCGAGCCTCGCGACGCCACGATCGCCGCGCGCGAAGATGGCGCCGCGGCTCTCGACGAGGACCGGAGGCGTCGGCCCGAGCACCGGCCGGTGCGTGCGGGTCACGACGCCGTCGCCGTCGAGCTGCCTCACCTCGCCGCCGGTCGGGCCAGTCGTCGACACGTAGAGCGCCTTGCCGCGCGCGAGGATCATGCCGACGGAGGCCGTCCCGAGCTCGTGCCGCCAGCGCGGCGCGCCGCTCGTGGCGTCCGCGGCGAAGAGCAGCGTGCCCTCGCGTCCGCCCTCTGCGGCGCCGACGACGGTCTCGCCGGCGAACGCGACGTGCCGCACGGCGCCCGCGACCCGGAGCCGCCAGGCGAGCGCGCCGGAGCGGGCGTCGAGGCCGTAGACGAGCCCTGTGTCGGCGCCGAGCACGGCGAGGCCGCCCGTGAGGGCGAGGCGCGCCCGCACAGCGCCGGGGGGGACGAGCCGGTAGGCGGTCCGTCCGGTCGCGAGCAGGACTCCGAGCAGGATTCGGCCGTCGGCGACGGTGACCGCGATCTCGCGACCGTCATCGGAGAGGACGAGGCCGCCGTCCGGGCCGAGCTCGCGTGCGGGGCCCGGCGACCGAAGCCAGCGCACGGCGAGGTCGGGTCGGAGCCCGAGCAGTCGGCCGTCGCCGGACGCCGCGAGGATCGTCCCCTTGCCCGGCGGCGCGAACAGCTGCGTCGCGCCATCGAGGGAGAGGCGCCGCGAGACCCGCCCGTCGGAGAGGCGAAGCGAGACGAGCGCCTCCTCCTCCGCGATCAGCGCGCGCGCGCCCCGAACCGCGAGGCCCCGGATCGTGCCGAGACCCGCGCGCCACGCGACGCGCAGCAGGACCCGTCGCAGGGCGCCGGGCGCGAGCGGGGCGCCGCCGTCCGGCGCGGCGAGCGCGGCGGTGGGCCGAGGCGGCTCGGCGGCCGTCGTGACGTGCTCCTCGGCGAACTCCCGCGCGAGCGCGCGCCCCTCGCGGGCCTCCTCGAGGAGCGCGGCGAGGTGCGGGTGTGCGGCAAAGCGCTCGTTGCGTCCGCGCAGCGTCTCCCCGAGCTCGATCGCGCCCTCGCAAGCGGCCCGCGCGAGCGACGCCGCGTTGCACGCCAGCGACTGTCCCGCGACGCGAGCGGGGCCGTCGGGGAGCGCGATCGCCACCGCGCCGAGCCCCTCGCCGAGGGGCAGCTCTGCGGTCGAATCGCCGCGCCGGAGGGCCGAGAGCAGCCGCATCGCGCCGGCGACCAGATCGCGCAGGAGCAGGAACGGCGCGCCGGGCAGGTTTGCCAGGAGCTCGCCCCCGGCCCCGTGCAGCTGGACGCTGCCCGGGACGAGGAGTGCGTGGAGCTCATCGTCGCCCTCGTAGCCGAGCACCCGCCCGTCCTCCTTCCAGACCAGCCACGGGAAACCATCGC
>CAYHCR010000466.1:0-4188 GCA_964354895.1 uncultured Myxococcales bacterium
GCCCGTCAGCAGATCCGGCTGGCAGCCCATGTCCGCCGCGCCCTGCACGTTGTTCTGCCCGCGCAGCGGGTTCACGCCGACGCCCTCGCGGCCGATCGCGCCGACGAGCAGCGCGAGGTTGCACAGCAGCATCACGCCCTCGGCGCCCTGGACGTGCTCGGTCATCCCGAGGCCGTGCACCTGCAGCGGCCGCTTCGAGGTCCCGTACAGCTCTGCTGCGCGCCGAACGAGCGCCGCCGGCACGCCCGTGTGCGCCTCCATCGCCTCCGGCGTCTGCCGCCGCACGAACGCCTCGTACGCCTCGAAGCCCTCGGTGCGCGCCTCGACGAACGCGCGGTCGACGTGCCCGCCCGCGATCAACGCGCACGCCAGCGAATTCAGGAGCGGGACGTTCGTGCCGGGCCGCAGCTGCAGGTGCACGTCCGCCATCGCCGCCAGCTCCGTGCGGCGCGGATCGATGACGAGCAGCTTTGCGCCCCGCAGGACGGCCTGCTTGATCCGGGCGCCCGTGACGGGGTGCGCGTCGGTCGCGTTCGAGCCGGAGACCAGGATCAGCTCGCTCTTCTCCAGATCCTCGAGCGAGTTCGTCGCCGCGCCGGTCCCGAGCGAGCGCCGCATGCCGAACGCGGTCGGCCCGTGACAGACCCGCGCGCAGCAGTCGACGTCGTGCGTGCCGAGCCCGGCGCGAAACCACTTCTGCACGAGGTAATTCTCCTCGTTCGTGCAGCGCGAGGAGGAGAGCCCCGCGACCTGGCCGCGCATCCGACCGAAGCCCTCTGCGATCACCGCGATCGCCTCCGCCCAGCTCGCCGGCTGCAGCACGCCGTCCCGGCGGACCAGCGGCGTCGTGAGCCGATCCGGGTGCTGCGCGAAGCCGTGCGCGTAGCGCCCCTTCACGCAGAGCTGTCCGTGGTTCGCCTTCGCCTCCGCGCCGTCGATGTGGAGGATCGAGTCGCCCGCCGCGTGCACCTCGAGCTGGCAGCCGACCCCGCAGTACGAGCAGGTCGTCCGCACGACGCGATCCGCCGCGCGATCGCCGGCCCGCTCGCGATCGCGATCGCTGATCGCGCCGGTCGGGCAGGCCTGTACGCAGGCGCCGCACGAGACGCAGTCGGTCGCCGCGAAGTCGCCGCCGCCCCACCCCAGCGTCGTCTCGTGGCCCCGCCCCTCGATGCCGTAGACGAACTGCCCCTGGAGCTCCTCGCAGCTGCGCAGGCAGAGCCGGCAGAGGATGCACTTGTCGAGGTCGAGCCGCAGGTAGGTGTGGCTGCGGTCCTGCACGTCACCGCCCTCGGCGTGGGAATAGCGGTCGCCCGTCACGCCCATCGCCTCGAGCGCCGCGCCGACGCGGCCGCCCGGCGTGCTCTCCGTGCGCATCAGCTCGCCGAGATCGCGGCGGTACTCGCGCAGCCGGGGCGAGTCCGTCACCACCTCCTGGCCGTCGACCGCGGGCGTCGTGCAGGCCGCGACCATGCGCCCGCCGACCTCGACCATGCAGGCCCGGCAGTGGCCCGCGGGCTTCAGGCGATCGTCGTGGCAGAAGCTCGGCACCTCGACGCCGGCACCGCGACAGCTCTGCAGGATCGACCCCTCCGCCGCCTGCTCCGTCCCGTCGATCCGGATCACGACAGCACCTCCGCCCCGTAGTGCTCCAGCAGATCCCGCAGCGGCCGCGGCACGCCCTGGCCGAAGCCGCAGAAGCTCCCCTCCTCGAGCGTCCGCATGAGCCGCTCGAAGCCGCCGCGATCGTGCACCTTTGCCAGCTGCGCCGTCCCGAGCCGACACGGCGCACAGTTGCCGCAGCTCTCGCGCGCCGCGAATTCGAAGAGGTGCTCGGCGAGCCGCCGCGGCGTCACGCGCTCGTCGAGCACGACGACCCCTCCGTGGCCCATGCCCGGCAGGTCGTCGTACGAGAGCTTCGTGTCGAACTGCGCGACCGGGACGACGCGCCCCATCGGCCCGCCCACCAGCGCCAGCCGCCAGGTGCGCCCCTCCGGCGCGCCGCCGCCGCCCTGCTCGAGCACGTCCCGCAGCGTCATGCCGAACCGGATCTCGACGACGCCCGGCGTGCGGATGGCGCCGGAGAGGCAGATCGCCTTGGTGTCCCCTTTACGGCCGGCGCGCACGAGCTCCGGCACGGCCGCGAGCGTCTCGACGTTCTGCACGATCGTCGGCAGGCCGAAGAGCCCCCGCTGCGCCGGATAAGGCGGCTTCACCCACGGCTCGGCGCGCCGCCCCTCGATCGCCGAGAGCAGCGCCGTCTCCTCTCCCGCGACGTAGGAGCCCGCGCCCGTGACGAGTCGCAGCTCGAGCCCGTCCGGCAGCAGACCTTCCTCCTCGGCCTCTGCGATCGCGCGTCGGACGGCGACGTGCGCCTTCGGGTACTCCCCTCGGACGAACAGGATCCCGGTCCTCGCGCCGATCGCCCTCGCGCAGGCGACGACCCCGGCGAGCACGGCGTGCGGATCCTCCTCGAGGAGCAACCGGTCGACGTACGAGCCCGGATCCCCCTCATCTCCGTTGACGACGACGATCCGATCGGACGCCGCGGTCTCGCGCGCGGTCCGCCACTTGCGCCCCGTCGGGAAGGCCGCGCCGCCGCGCCCCCGCAGCCCGGAGCGCTCGACCGCCTCGAGGATCGCGAGCCCGCCCGGCAGCGAGTAGTCCTCGCGCCGCAGCCGCGCGTGGCCCGCGAGCAGGTGGCGCAGGACGACCGGCGGATTCACGAGGCTCCGTCGCGGGATCGGCCCCGCCTCGCGCTCGGTGGAGGCCGGCGGCGCGTAGCAGTGCCCGAGGCAGTGCACATGGGCGCCCTCCGCGATCGGCGGCCCGCCGCCGGGCACGCCGCCGGGGAACGTGCAGGAGGTGCCCGTGCAGCGCCGCGCCGCCTGGCCGTGCAACAGGTCGTAGAAGGTCGTGAGCCCCCGGACGTGCGACCGCGGCAGGCCGTGATCGCGCGCGACCTCGGCCTCGGAGCGCCCCTCGTGCAGCTGTGCCAGCGGGTGGCCTTCGGGACGGACGGCGTGGCGACGGGCCCACTCGGTCAGGTGCATGGAGGCTCCTTGCGGCACGGACGGCGCGCGATCGTAGCCGCGCGCTCGCCCCGTGCGAGCGCGAAATCGCGGACCTCGCAAGGCTTGCGGTCCCGGTGCGCCAGCCGACCAAAGAGAGAAGCCCCGGATCCGTGGGGATCCGGGGCTTCCGGTGGCGCTCAAAATGGTGGGCGGTACTGGATTCGAACCAGTGGCCTTCGGCTTCGGAGACCGACGCTCTATCCAACTGAGCTAACCGCCCACAGAGGCGCGGCGATGTACCGCGCCCCTGCTGCGAAGGCAAGTCGCGGCGACGTTCAAGCGCCTGTCAGGTCGACCTCGAGGCAGACGACCCCGCCCGGGCGCTCCACGAGCCGCAGCGTGCCGAGCTCACCCTGGTTCGGGAGCGCGTAGACGACCTCGCCGGCCACGAGCCCACAGCCGCGCGAGGCGGGCTTGATCGGCTCGTGCTCGTCACCGAGCAGCGCGCGCCCGCGCTGCAGCCGGCCGAGCGCGTCGGGAGGGAGCACCACCGCCCCGAGCCGCTGCGCCGCCGATGGCACCCCGCCCGGCAGCCGCAGTTCGCAGGTGGCGAGCGTCAGGTGTTCATGCCTGCAAGCGAGTCCGACGACCGGCGTCACCCCGCGCGCGGTCAGCTTCGCGGCGACCTGCTGGCGGAGCGTGTCGTTCCTCGGCCCGTAGACGGCGTCGCAGCCGACGAGGAGGAGCGTCGGGAGCAGCGTTCGTGCGCGCATCGCGCCAGCGTAGCCTGCGGGGCGTGCAGTCGCGCGCGCGCCGTGCCACCTTCTGCCCGGGCCCGGGTGGCGGAACTGGCAGACGCGAGGGACTTAAAATCCCTTGCCCGAAAGGGCGCGAGGGTTCGAGCCCCTCCCCGGGTACCAGCCGTCAGTTCGCCGGCCCGTCCCCCTCGCACGGCGCGATCGGCCGTCGCCCTTCGACGCCGTCCTGCAGCCCATGGGCGTGCGCGACGGCGGGCTCTCCGAGGCACCAGCAGAGGTAGAACATCCGGTCGTCGACGTCGCGCGCGTAGAAGTCGACGAGCCCTTCGCGGAGGTCCTCCAGCACGACGCCGGTGGAGCCGAGCCGCTCGACCGCCGCGCGCACCTCGGCCGTGATCCCGTGCAGCCGCGCCAGC
>CAYHCR010000467.1:0-4177 GCA_964354895.1 uncultured Myxococcales bacterium
GCCAGTGCGGCGACGTGACCGGACCCTTCGCCCGCGCCTCGGTCTCGACGACCGTCGCCCAGGAGGGCGCCTGCTGTTACGTCGTCCCGACGCAGGGCTGCCAGGGGCGCCCGCTCCGCATCGGCGACGAGCTGCGCCTCGCCCCCGTCGTGTACGGCCGGATCTGGGCGTGAGTCGCGCGGAGCCTGCCGCGCTTCCCCCCGCGTTGCGGGCGCGGCTCGCGGCCGAGTGGAGCTGCGACGGGCAGCTCGAGCATTCCAGCATCGCCTCCTTCGCGCGCCTGTCGCTGCAGTTGTTGTCGTTCGGCGCGCCGCCTGCGCTGCTGACCGCCGTGCACGTCGCGGCGATCGAGGAGGTCGAGCACGCGCGGCGCTGCTTTCTCCTCGCCGGTCGCTACGCGGGCACGCCGGTCGCGCCCGGACCCCTGTCGCTGCACGACGCCGGTGCGCTCGAGACGACGCTCGCCCGGTTCGCCGCCGACGCGGTCGCCGAGGGCTGCGTCGCGGAGAGCCTCGGCGCGCTCGAGGCCGCCGACGCGGCGGAGGGCGCGCAGGACGACGAGGCGCGCGCGCTGCAGCAGCGGATCGCGACCGACGAGTCGCGCCACGCGGAGCTCGCGTTCCGCCTCGTGCGCTGGGCGCTCGACCGCGGCGATCCGGCCGTCGCGCCCGCGGTCGCCGGCGCGTTCGACGCCGCGGACGCGGCGCTCGGCCCGTGTCCCGCCGCCGATCCGGACGAGGACGCCCTTCGCGCCCACGGCCGGCTCACGGCCCGGCGTCGCTGGGAGCTTCGCGAGCGTGCGTTCGCCGAGCTCATCGCCCCGGCCCGGGCGGCGCTCCTCGAACGTCGCTGACCCCCGGGGCTTCCGCCGAGCCTTGCGTCAACGGACGCCGTCCGTTATAACGGAGACAGGTCCACGGAAACGGAGTCTCCCGTGATCGTCTCCATCGTCGGCGGCCTCGATCGGAACGCAGCGCGCGTGCAGCGCATGGGCGACGAGCTCGGCCTCGCGCTCGAGGTCCACCCGGGCCACCTCTCGCCGCTCAAGGCCGAGGGGCTCAAGAAGTCGCTCGCCCGCGCCGACCACATCGTCGTGCTGCTGGATCTGGTGAGCCACGGCGCCGTCGACAAGGTCCAGCGCACGGCGCGCGAGGCGGGCGTCACCGTCCACCTGCTGCGCACCAGCGGGCTCTCGCGGCTGCGCGGGCTGCTCGAGGGGCTGTCGGGGGCGCGGAAGGCCGCCTGATCGGATCCGCTTGCAACCCGCGCGCTCCGATCTAGCGTCCCCGCGCCCTCTGTCCCGGAGCCAGAACGCCTTGTCGACGCCGCGCAAGTGGACCCTCGCCGATTCCGCCGAGACGTACCAGATTCGAGCCTGGGGCTCGCCCTTCTTCGGGATCAACGAGAAGGGCCACGTCGTCGTGCATCCGGACGGCCCGGAAGGTCCGCAGGCGGATCTGAAGGAGCTCGTCGACGAGGTGCGTCGGCGCGGCATCGGCCTGCCGCTGCTGCTGCGCTTCTCCGACATCCTGCAGAAGCGCGTCATCGCGCTCAACGAGTCGTTCCGCCGCGCGATCACCGAGTACGGCTACAAGGCCGAGTACCGCGGCGTCTATCCGATCAAGGTGAACCAGGTCGCCACGGTCGTAGACACCGTGTTGAAGGCCGGCCGGCCGTACCACTACGGCCTCGAGGCCGGCAGCAAGCCCGAGCTGCTCGCCGTGATGGCGCTGCTCGAGGACCCCGACGCGCTCATCGTCTGCAACGGCTACAAGGACGAGGAGTATGTCGAGACGGCGCTGCACGCGACGAGCCTCGGCCGCACCGTGCTGATGGTCGTCGAGAAGCCCTCCGAGCTCACGCTGATCACGACCGTCGCCAGGCGCATGGGCGTGCGGCCACACATCGGCATCCGGGTGCGGCTCTCGACGCGCGGCTCGGGGCGCTGGGAGGCCTCCGGCGGCGATCGCAGCAAATTCGGCCTCTCGGCCGCAGAGCTGCTCGAGGGGATCGCGCAGCTCAAGGAGTCCGGCTACCTCGACTGCTTCGAGCTCCTGCACTTCCACCTCGGCTCGCAGATCTCCAACATCCGCAGCTTCAAGCAGGCGCTGCGCGAGGCGGGGCGCTTCTACGTGGAGCTGCGGCTCGCGGGCGCGCCGCTGCGCTTCCTCGACGTCGGCGGCGGCCTCGGCGTGGACTACGACGGCTCGCAGACGAACTTCGAGTCCTCGATGAACTACACGATGCAGGAGTACGCCAACGACATCGTGTATGGGCTCAAGGAGATGTGTGACGCGGCGGAGG
The DNA here is from genome assembly GCA_964354895.1 of uncultured Myxococcales bacterium. Lineage (GTDB taxonomy): Bacteria > Myxococcota > Myxococcia > Myxococcales > Vulgatibacteraceae > CAYHCR01. The sequence continues at coordinate 2,305 of CAYHCR010000467.1, forward strand.
TGCCGCACCCGAACATCGTCTCCGAGTCGGGCCGCGCGATCGTCGCGCACCACGCCGTGCTGCTGATGGACGTGCTCGGCGCCGGGGAATTCCAGGCCAAGACCGTGCCGGAGACCGTGCCGGCCGACGCCTCGCCGGTCGTGAAGAACCTGCTGGCGACCTTCAAGGAGGTCACGCGCAAGAACCTCCTCGAGGCGTACCACGACGCGCTCGACTTCAAGGAGCAGTGTCTCCAGCTCTTCACGCTCGGGCACCTGCCGCTTGAACAGCGGGTGCTCGCCGAGAACATCTACTGGGCGCTCGTCCACAAGATCGCCCGGCTCGCCAAGGAGAACGGCGAGATGCCCGAGGAGCTCGAGCGGCTCGAGAAGAACCTCGCCGATACGTATTTCTGCAATTTCTCGGTCTTCCAGTCGTTGCCCGACTCCTGGGCGATCGACCACCTCTTCCCGATCATGCCGATCCACCGGCTCGAGGAGGAGCCGTCGCGCCGCGCGGTGCTCGCCGACATCACGTGTGACTCCGACGGCAAGATCGATCACTTCATCGATCGCCGCGACGTCAAAGACATGCTCGAGCTGCACCCCTTGCGCGGCGACGACTACGTGCTCGGGATCTTCCTCGTCGGCGCCTACCAGGAGATCCTGGGCGACCTGCATAACTTGTTTGGCGACACCAACGACGTCGTCGTCTCGGTGGGCCCGCAGGGCTACCAGATCGAGAACGTCTACCCCGGCGACACCGTCACCGAGGTGCTCAAGTACGTCAGCTACAGCCGCGAGGATCTCGTCGCGCGGCTGCGGCGCAGCGCCGAGCAGTCGCTGCGGGCGGGGAAGATCTCGCTCGAGCAGTCCCGCGCGATCCTGCGGGCGTTCGAGGAGGGGCTCGCCGGCTACACGTACCTCGAGCGCGGCGACTGACGCGACGGCTCAGGGCGCGCCGTCGATCCTGCGATCGAGCGCGTCGCGCGTGCCCTGGAAACCGGGCAGCTCTGCGGTCGAGAGCCCGAGCCGCGTCCACGGCTGCACGTCGAACGGGTCGAGCACCTTGCCGCCACGCATCAGCTGGTAGTGCAGGTGCGGCGCGGTCGAGCGGCCCGTGTTGCCGGAGCGCGCGACGACCTGCCCCTTCTTCACGCGCGTGCCCGGCCCGATGCCCGCCTCGACGGCCTCGAGGTGGAGGAACATCGCCGTCAGGCCGCCCGGTCCGCTCAGCTCGAGGCAGTTGCCGTTGCCGCGGAACGACCAGTTCTTCCTCGTGACCGTGCCGTCGAAGGGCGCGGTGACCGGCGTGCCGCTCGGCGCCTTGAAGTCGACGCCCTTGTGCTTGCGGCCGTCGCGCAGCAGCGAGGTGATCTGCTCGTAGACGTCGATCGGCGTGTCGACGAGCCGCTGCTCGATCTCGCGCCCCTCCGCGTCATACAGCCGCGCGTAGGCCGCGCCCGACGCCTGGTGGCGGTACGCGCGCCGCTCCCCGCCGAGCTTGCCTGAGGTGAAGCGCAGCGCGTGCAGCGTCGGCTCCCTGCCCGGCGGGAGCGCGTAGACGATCGCGAGCTCGTCGCCTTTGCGGAGATCGCGCGTGACGTCGAGCCACCAGACCAGCAGCCGGGTCGTGACCTGCGCGAGCGCGGGGCCGACGTCGGCGCCGGCGGTCGTGATCAGCGCCGACTCGAGCGCCCCGTCGATGCGCACCCGAACGACCTGCAGTCCTTCCGCCTCGGGCCCTGCGGTCGGCGGCGCGGCGAGCTTCGAGGTCGGCGGCGCGGTCTGCGGCGGGGGCGGGCGCGCCTCCGCCAGCTCGCCCGGCGCGCCACCGGCCGCGTCCGACGCGCCTGCGCCACCGGCGCACGCGGCTCGAGGCGCGGCTCAAGGAG
>CAYHCR010000468.1:0-4176 GCA_964354895.1 uncultured Myxococcales bacterium
ATGAGACAAAAAGTCCCCGCGCTATTCGCGATCCCGCCCAAAAGACCAGAAGTGAACGCTTGATGTTGTTGCCCTCGTTCTGCTCGTTCACGCGATCCGTCGAGTCCGCGATGATCCCGATGAAGTAGGCGTTCGGATCGAAGGGGATCCCGAAGCCATCCACCGCCGGGACCGGGAAGGTCTGCGTATACGTCTTGCACTGGGCCGGCGTCAGGACGTTGGAGCAGAAGCCGTCGTAGCAGGTGAGCCCTTCGGCCCCGCAGTCGGCGTTGACCGCGCAGGGGAAGCGGCAGGTCCCGAGGAACCGATCGGTGCCACACACGCCGCCCGGCAGGAGCGTGCACTCTGCGTCGATGTGGTTCGGGCAGCTCTGCGGGATCGCGTGGATCTCCGGGTCGTTGCCGGTGATGACGGCATTGTCCGAGAGGTGCGTGCCGATGACGAACTCGCGCGCGTTGCCGCCGCCCTCGTTGCAGATCTCGTAGCTCACCGTGAGCGGGTCGCCGAAGAAGCAGCCGGCGTTGAGCGTGGCGGTGACCTCGTTGAGGCGGAGATCGGCCTTGATGAGCTCGATCTGGGCCGGGCTCACCGCGACGTTGTTGGCCTCGGAGGCCTCGGCGACCAGGCTGGTCGGATCGATCACGAGGATCGCGTAGTGCTGCGTGCCGCCGATGTTGGCGGGGATGAAGACCTGCTCGACTGCGTTGTAGACGTCGGTGCCGGCGAGCTGGATCGTGCCGGTGAAGAGCACCGGATCGCTGACGTCGAGCGTCGCGTCGGCGGAGAAATGAATGCGGTACTCGAACGCGGCGGTGGCGTCGGAGCCGATGTTCTGGACGCGCACCGTCACCGGGACGTCCTCGCCCGGCGCGCCCTGTGCGGGCAGCGAGACGGTGCCGGTCAGGTCTGCGCCGATCAGGAAGGGCGCGCTGCAGCCACTATTATTGGACTCGTTGGACTCGACGATCACGTTCTGCGGATCCGCGCGGACGCAGACGCTCCAGTTGCCGGGCGCAGGGCGCGGCGTGCTGGCGGGATCGACGAAGACCACGGCGCTCTGGCCGGGCACGGTCTCGCCGATCGCGTGCGTGCCGAGCAGCGTGTCGGTCGCGACGTCCAGGGTCGCGTCAGCCGAGAACCAGAGCTCCCACGTGGAGCCGACCGCGTCGGAGGAGCCGAGGTTGCGCATCGTCGTCTGGACGGTGAAGTCGAGCACGCCGTTGGTCTCGGTCATCGGCCCGAGCGCGACGCTGGGGAAGAGGTCCGGCTCGAACGACACGCCGTACTGGATCATCTGGTTCGTGGGCCAGTTGGCGGCGCTGCAGGTCGGGCTGCAGGCGAGGCCGGTGTAGCCGACGGAGCCCGTCCCGTCTTCGATGCCGGCGCTGGCGGTGTCGACGGCGCCTGCGTTGGCGCCGTAGTGGACCTGGATGATGCCGTTGGCCTCATACAAGTGGACCTGCACCTCCCGCGTCTGCGCGCCGCTCAGGTGCGTCCAGTTCGCCCACTGCACGACGAACTCGCGGTTCGGGGCCACGCCGTTGACCACGAAGGTGACGTCGCCGGCGGCGTTGACGTCGCTGTCGTCCCACCACACATAGATCATGTTGTTCGGCAGGGCCGCGTTCGGGATCGTCGTGTTGCTGTAGAGGGTGGTGGTCGTCCCCATCGCGATCTGGCCGTTGCTGCTGACGCCGACCTGCGTGAAGGTCTGCCCGAAGAAGCTGAACGTGAACCCGAGGTTGACGAGCACCGAGGTGTCGTCCCCGACGATCCCCGCCCCGACCGTCTGGCCCCCGACGATCGGCGTGTAGACGATCGGCTGCTGCGTGACGACGTATTGCTGCGCCGAGGCGACCGCCGGGAGCAGCACGGCGACGAGGACGAGGAGGCGCGCGGCGTAGGACATTCCAGAACTCCAGGCGATGCGGTCGCCGACGGCCGACCGATCCAGCGAGGCGGCCGACTGCGGCCGACCGATCCAGCGTTCGGCGCGCGAGGCGCCGGCTTCAGGGGCGACCGGCGCCCGAAGGCGCCGACCGAAGGACGTAGCGCGGACCTGAGCGGCCCGCGGGACGGCAGGCGGCGTGGCTAGAGGCAGGCGACCCGGTAGCGAACCTCGATCTGCGTCCCCGGCTCCGGCACGGCGAGCGGGTAGAAGTCGATCGAGTTCTCCGCGCCGACGTACTCCCAGCGACGCGCGCCGTTCGGCCCGATCGGCGGATAGGGCCGGCCGTCGAAGCGGACCTCGAGCTCGATGGGCGAGTCGATGATGCCGCTGCCGTCGGTGTCCTCGGGCTGGTTCGTCAGGAAGAAGCGCGTCTTGAAGCCGAAGGCCGCCGTGCCGATCGTCTCCATCGAATCGCTCCAATCGGCCTGGCAGACCGACTGGAAGATGCCGCCCGAGCGGGAGGCGACGTCGACGTATCGATCGCCCCCCTCTGCCGTCGCGCAGCCCGTGGCAGGGTCGCCGACGATCGCGTGTGCGGAGAAGAGGTTCGCGTTGCGGAAGCCCTTCAGCGAGAGGAAGAAGTTGTAATAGAAGTTCGTCGTCTGCGGCGACTGGTCCTCTTCGTCGGAGACGAAGATGATGGAGAGGTGGGCGTCGCGACGCAGAAACCCGAGGTTGCCGTCGTTCGGCTCCGGGTGGCGCGGATCGTCGCCGTTGTTGATGAGCGGGTCGGAGAGCGCGCGGTAGGCCGCCTCGAGGCCGAGCTCGCTGCCGTGGCAGACGCCGACGTTCACGTTGCTCTGCCAGTGGTCCTCGAGGTTCGGCGTCGCCGGCGTCAGGATCCGCGGGCTCGTGCCGTCGACCGGGAAGAGCCGGCCGTCCTCGCCGCCATTCACGCCGCCGGGGCAGCCGCCCGACTCGTCGAGGCCCGTCGTGGTCACGCCGAGCTGGAAGTCGATCTGCTGGGCCTGCGCGAACGACAGGAACGCCACGAGGTTCGCGGAGACCTGCGCCTGCTCCTCGGAGAGCGAGCCGGAGTTGTCGATCACCCAGAGCACGTCGACCTTGGGCCGGCTCTCCTGCACGAACACGTCGGTCTGCGTCGCGTCGTTCGCGCCTCGGCCGCGCAGCGTCGCCATGTACGGCTCGGGCGACTGGTCGACCTGGATGAAGACGCTGCCGATGTCGACGCCCTCGTCCTCGGGGCGATACGCCATCGTGAACTCGGCGGAGAGGCCGGGCGAGATGACCGTGCCGACGGCGGGCCGCTGGCGGACGAGGAACTCCGTGGAGATGCCGGCGTTCATCTCGACCGAACGGATCGTGAGCGGCGTGTCGCAGATGTTGATGATCTGCAGCGGGCGGTCGCGCGTGCTGCAGTTGGGCTGGACGGTGCCGAAGTCGAGATCGTCCGGCGCGATGAGCGCGCAGGGCTCCTGCGACGCGGCTCGCAGCGCGACCTCGCCGATCGGCCGGTCAGGATTGCTGATCGTGAAGAGCACCTTGCCGTCGTACTGGCCGTACTCGAACGGCGCGAAGAGCACCGGCACGCGCACCTCGGCGAAGCCGCCGAGGACCTGCTGGCCGTACGGCGCCCCGGAGAGCGTGAAGACGGGATCGGTCGTCTCGGAGAGCGCGATGGTGTCGATGAGACACTCGGTGTCGGCGAGGTTGACGATCGCGAACGGGAGCTCGGCGCTCTTGCTGCGATCGACGATGCCGAACGTCAGCTCGGGCGGGCGGACCTCATAGTTGCAGGGCGGCAGGATCCGGCCGTTGCCGGTGATCGGCGTGGAGTGCTCGGCGTGCGCGGTGTCGTTGTTGCGCACCAGCACGGCGGCGGAGTCGATGCCCTCGTCGGTCGGGTTGTAGGTGACGTCGACCGTGAAGGTCTCGCCGACCGCGTAGCCGGCCTCCACGATCCCGCCGCGCACCGCGGCGGCGTACTCGCCGACCGTCGCGACGACGCTGGTGACCTTGAGGTTGTCGTCGGTGGTGCCCGGATCGTCGGTGCCCGCGTTCGAGCAGACGAAGGAGCGCTGCACCGCGATGCCGACCGCCGCCTGGCCGAAGTCGAGCGAGGCAGGCGAGCAGCTGATCGTGGGGCCGCCGCCGAAGCCGCTGAGGCAGACCTGGCGCAGGGGCGAGTTCGGATCGGTCGAAGCCAGATTGAGCTGGCCCGTGCGTCGGCCGAGATCCGTGGGAGAGAACGTCAGCGTGAGCTC
>CAYHCR010000469.1:0-4173 GCA_964354895.1 uncultured Myxococcales bacterium
GCAGTCCGTGCCGCACGCGCCGCAGTTGCTGCCGTCGGCGTGCAGCGCCTTGCACGAGCCCTCGCAGTCGGTGAGGCCGGGGCCGCAGCCGCCCGCGGGGGTGCCGCCGCCGGGGTCGCCGTTGCCGCCGCCGGCGTCCGGCACGGTGTCCTCGTCGGAGCAGGCGAGCGGCGCGAGCGCGGCCGTCGCGAGGGCGATCACGGCGAGGAGAGGTCGAATCGAGCGGTGCATGGGTGCATCCTCCAATCCCGCAAGGCTATGCGGGACGGGGTGAGTGGGAGCAAGGAGATCGCCGGAACTGCTGGGGTTTCTGCATCCCGGCCGAATACGAACCGACCGGCAGCTCAGCGCTTCGTGGGCCCCACCCGCCAGCGCGCGGTCGCGATCGCGACGATCGTGCCGCTGCGGTCCCGGAGCTCGCCACGGACCTCGAGGTCACGATCGGCGCCCTCCTCGGGCAGTTCGACGTCGGCCGTGGCGGTGATTCGGCCGCGCGCCTTCTTTACGTACTCCATCGAGATGCCGACCAGGATGCCGCGCATCGAGGCCGGCAGCCCCGTCACGAGGGCGAGTCCGGTCGCGGCCTCGCCCAGATTGCAGAGCGCGATCGCGTGGACCGAGCGCAGGTGGTTTCGGACCGCCCGCCGATCCCGCAGCGCGACGACCGCGCGCCCCGGCCGCAGCTCGATCACCTCGGGCGAGATCGTGCCCGTGTAAGGCGCGGCGGCGCCGACGAGCGCGCCGAAGATCCGTCCGCGGCCCGGGACGCCCTGCAATGCTGCCCAGGCCGCCGCGAGCGCGGGGCCTGCCTGCGCCGACTCGCGGCCGAGCAGCGCCTTCGCGATCGTCCTCGCGTTCTTCACGGCGCCCCCGGCGGCTTGAGCGTCATCGAGGCGAAGAGCCGATCGCCGACGCCGAAGAGGCCCCACGGCTCGGCCCACTTGCCCTCGGAGACGAGCATCAGCCCGTGGACGGCGGGGACGTAGGGCAGCAGCGCGAGCGGGAACGCGACGGCGCCGATCCCGCACGTGATCAGCGAGAAGACGCCGACGCCGAGGGCGAGCGCGACGAACGCGAGGAAGCAGGCCGCCGCGTGGCGGGCATGGTGGAGCGCGAAGGCGTTGTCCCGCTGGATCATCGGAACGAGGAACAGCGGCAGGCCGACGAACAGGCTCGCGTACGAGGCGAACGCCCACATCCGGCCGGCCTCGCTGATCGCCCCGCGCGCGTCCGGGGAGGCCCCCGCCGAGGCGGCAGGCAGCGCCGGCTGTGCGCGAAACCCGCCCGGCGGGACCGGCGTTCCGTCCGGCGGCGTCGCGTCGTCGGCGCCGCCCAAGGGCGCGCTCACGGGGTCCCCGCAGGGCCGAGGCCGGTCGCGCGACGGCAGAGCGCCATCGTCGCCGCCGCCTCCGATCGAGCTCGCTCGGCGCCCCGCGCGAGCACGCGCTCGACGATCGCCGGGTCCTGCGCGAGCTCCTTGCGGCGGGCCCTCGCCGGCGCGAAGCGCGCCTCGATCAGCCCGAGCAGCTCCTTCTTGGCGTGGCCGAACCCGATCGCGCCGGTCTCGTACTGCTCCCGGAGCGCCGCGACCGCGTCCGGCGGCGCGAGCAGCTTGTAGAGCGCGAAGACGGTGTCGCCTTCGGTCGGCAGCGGCTGGCCCAGCGTGATCGTCGTCGTCTTGATCCCCATGATCTTCTTCTTGAGCTCCGGCCCCTCTTCAAAGATCCCGATCGTGTTGCCGTAGCTCTTGCTCATCTTCGCGCCGTCGAGCCCCGGCACCTTCTGGCCGACCGCGAGCCGGTAGCTCGGCAGCGGCAGGATCGACTCGCCGCCCCCGAACGCGGCGTTGAAGGAGCCAGCCATGTCGCGCGCAAACTCGACGTGCTGGATCTGGTCCTCGCCCACCGGGACGATCGTCGAGCGGTAGAGCAGGATGTCCGCGGCCATCAGCACCGGATAGGTGAAGAGACCGACGCTCGCCGCGAGGCCCTTCGCGACCTTGTCCTTGTACGAGTGCGCCTTCTCGAGCAGCCCCATGCCCGTCACCGTCGCGAGCAGCCACGCGAGCTCGGTCACCTCCGGCACGTCGCTCTGGCGAAAGAAGATCGCGCGATCGGGATCGAGGCCGAGCGCGAGGTAATCGAGCGCCACGTCGCGGGAGAGCTCGCGCAGCTTTGCGCCATCGTGGAGCGTCGTGAGCGCGTGCAGATCGGCGATGAAGTAGAGCGCCTCGCCGGGGAACTCGTGCTGGAGTTCGAGGTGCTGCGCCAGCGCGCCGACGTAGTTGCCGAGGTGGAGCTTGCCGCTCGGCTGCACGCCGGAGAGGACGCGGGGCGTCGCGGTGACCGTCGCCTCGCCCGCGCGCGTGTTCGGTGCCGCCATCCGCCGCTCCTCTTCTGGCGCGCCTCGCGCCCCGAAAATGTCTCGCACCCCTCAAACGAATCGGGCCCGCCGGTGCGCCGGCAGGCCCGAAGGGAACATGCCGCGGCGCGGTCGTCTACGCCATGGACTCCGCGAAGCCCCAGGCCGGGGCGCGCAGGTCGAGGCGATCGACGGCCTTCGGCTCGCCGGCGTCCACGATCTCGAAGCAGCTGGGATCGGCGAGGACCTTCATGACGAGCTTGTGGTTGAGCGCGTGGCCCGACCGCGACGCGACGAGGTGTCCGATCACCGGCATCCCGAAGAGCGAGAGATCGCCGATCGAGTCCAGGATCTTGTGGCGCACGAACTCGTCGGGGTAGCGCAGGCCGTCCGGGTTGAGGATCGAGAACTCGTCGATGACGATCGCGTTCTCCAGCGATCCGCCGCGCGCGAGCCCCATCTTCTTGAGCAGCTCGACCTCCTTGAGGAAGCCGAAGGTGCGGGCGCGGCTGATCTCGCGCTGGAACGAGCGGTCCGAGAAGTCCATCCGGAACGACTGGTCCGAGATGAGCGGATGATCGAAGTCGATGGTGAAGGAGACGGAGAACTGCGACGCGGGGAGCAGCCGAACTTCCTTCTCACCCTCGACGATCGTGACCGGCTTCTTCACGACGAGGAAGCGCTTGCCTGCCCGCTGCGTCTCCACGCCCGCCGACTCGATCAGGAAGACGAACGGCGCCGCCGAGCCGTCCATGATCGGGACCTCGGGGCCGGAGACCTCGACGCGGCAGTTGTCGATGCCGAGGCCGGCGAGGGCCGCCATCAGGTGCTCGATCGTCGCGACGCGCGCGGCGCCCCGGCCGATCGTCGTGGCGAGCTGCGTGTCGACGACGAACTCGGCGCGGGCAGGGATCTCGACGGGGTTCGGAAGATCGGTCCGCACGAAGACGATGCCGTGGTTCACCGGCGCCGGCTTCAGCGTCAGCTCGATCGCCGCGCCGGAGTGGAGTCCGGTGCCGGTGCAGCTCACGGGCTGGCGAAGCGTGCGCTGGTCGAGGTGGGTCATGCCGTCAATCTCCGCGGTGGCGTCCGTCCGGGTTGCGCACTCGGCCTGAGCAAGGCCCGTGCCCTTCTTCCCGCCGACCACAACCCTGCTCCGCCACCTTCGTATCCGGCTGGATTCCCTTCGGAATCCATCGTCAGGCGGTGAACGCTGCAGGTTGGGTGGGGCGTAGCTGTCAGGGTGGCCGCGACATCCGTGCCGCCAAACCACGACATCTACGCCAGAGTCAGGCGCCGGCCTCGCTTCGCCACGGACCAAGACCTCGATCCGTCTCCGCATCGACGCGGGCCCGTGAGGAGCCTGCGCCGAGCCTTCGCGCCCAACCGGGACGCTCGGCCCTCACCAGAAATAGACAGCAAATCCAAAGGCTTGAAGATTTTCAGCGAAAGTGCGACGCGGCACGTTATAGCATCCGCTCCTGCTCGCGCAAGGGCCTTTTGCCCATCCGCCACGGGAGCGCCACCGCCGTGTTGCCCTTCAAGGACGACGTCCCGACCCGCCACTTTCCGGTCGTGACCGTCTCGCTGATCGTCTGCAACATCGCGATCTTCGTGTGGCAGCTCGGCTCCGGCTTCCAGGCGAGCGTCTTTCGGCTCGGGATGATCGCCTCGGAGGTCGTCTCCGGCGTCGACCTGCTCCCCGCGGCGCTCGGCCCTCCGGCGCTCGGGCTCGTCACGCACCAGTTCGCGCACGGCGGTGTGCTGCACCTGCTCGGCAACATGCTCTATCTCTGGATCTTCGGGAACAAC
>CAYHCR010000470.1:0-4164 GCA_964354895.1 uncultured Myxococcales bacterium
GGCTTCGCGCTTGCCGTAGAGGTGGAGCTTGGCCGCGGGCTCGCGCAGCGCGGCAGCCAGCGCCTCCTCCGCCGCGGGCTCCGCCGCGCCGGCGAGCAGCAGCAGGCCGTGGCGCCGGAGCAGCCGATCCGCGAGCAGCGGCTCGATCGCGGCGAAGGGCAGCGTCACGTGCGCCTCGACCAGCGCCGAGGCGGCCGCGACGCGCACGAGCCGCTCCGGATCCGCGAGCGCCGCCACGAGCGTGGGGTGCGCCGCCTCCGTCGGGAGGTGCCCGAGCGCCTCGATCGCCGCGGCGCGCAGGTTCGGCTCGGCGGCGCCGGCCGCTTCGACCAGCGCCGCCACGGACGCGGGACTGCCCAACGCGCCGAGCGCGTCCGCTGCGAGCTTCGCGACGTCCCGATCCTCCGAGCGAAGCGCGGCCTCCAGCGAGGGTCGCGCGCACGCCCCGAGCCGCGCGAGCGCCTCGGCCGCGGCGTTGCGACGACCCGCGTCGACCTCGTCGTGCAGCGCCTCGATCAGCGGCGCGACGAACCGCTCCGGCCGCCGCGACGCGACGATGGCCTCGAGCGCCGCGCGCCGCACCCGCCACGCCTCGTCCGCGAGCGCCGAGAGCAGCGGCGCGAGCGCGTCCGGCTCGTCCGGATGCAGCGCGCGCACCGCGCGGTGCCGCGCCTCCTCGGGCAGCGTCGTCACGACGTGGACTCCTCTGGCCGCGGCAGCTCGATCGGCCGATCGTCCACGAGCAGCGCCTTCACGTCGAGCAGCAGCCGCATGCGCTCCGCGCGCCCCGTCACCCCGACGATCACGCGTGGTCCCCGGCCCGGACGGATCGGGCTCGGCTCGATCTCGCTGCGGGCGACGCGCAGCACCTCGATCACCTCGTCCACCGTGAGCGCCACCACGCGGCGACCCAGCCTCGTGATCAGCAGGCGCGTGCTGCGGGCGGTCCGCGCCTCCGCGCCGAGGCGCAGGCGCAGATCGACCAGCGGGATCACCGCCTCGCGCAGCCGCACGACGCCGTCGACGAAGGACGGCGCGCGCGGGACCTTCGTGACCGGCAGCGGCGGTACGATCTCGCGGACGCGCATGATGTCGATCGCGAACTCGGTCGCGCCGACCCGGAAGACACAGAGCTCGATCCTCGGTTCCATCACGCGCGCCCCGTCGCCGCGGACGAGAAGAGCCGCGCCAGATCGAGGAACGCCACCAGTCGCCCGCCCGCGAGGCCGACGCCCGCGAGCGCGTCTGCGCCGAGGCCCCCGGGGGAAGGCCCGATCGCAGAAGCAGGGAGCCGCAGCACTCCATCGACGCGATCGACGAGCAGTCCGCAGCGCCCCTTGCCTGGATCGACGATCACGACGCGCGCGAGCCGGGCGTCCTGCGGCTCGATCGGCAGCCCCAGCCGGACGCGCGGATCGAAGACCGGCAGCACGTCCCCCCGCAACGTGATGACGCCGAGCACCCACGCGGGCGCGCGCGGCACCTCCGTGATCGGCGGCGGTCGCTGCAGCTCGCGGACGGCGGCGAGGCGGATCGCGTAGCGCTCGTCACCGAGCCAGAACGCGAGGTGCTCGATCAGCGGCTCCTCGCGGGGGGCGGCGCGGGCCTCCCCGCCCTCCACGCCGAGATCGGGGACCTCCTCGTCCGCGCGCCAGAAGAAGCCCGCGAGCGGGTCGGCGGCGGGCGTCACGAGGCCTCCGCGAGCGACCGACGCTGCAGAACTTCCTCGACGATCGCGCCGACGTCCAGCACGAGCACGGTCTGTCGGTTCCCGAGGTCCGTGGCGCCGGCGATGCCGCGCACCGGATCGAGCATCGCGCCGAGCGGCTTCACGACGACGTCCTGCTGGCCGACGAGCACGTCCACCGCGAGGCCGACGCGCTCCGCCGCGACGCCGACGACCGCGACGAAGAGCCGGCGACGGACCGGCACCGCGACCTCGGAGAGCTCGAAGTGCCGCGCGAGCCGCACGAGCCGCAGGGTCGTTCCGCGCAGCGAGATCACCTCGCGCCGCTCCAGCGTCGAGACCTCCGAAGGTTCGATCGAGACGATCTCCAGCACGCTCGCGAGCGGCAGGGCGAAGGTCCGTCCCGCGACGCCCACGAGCAGCGCCCGCACGATCGCCAGCGTGATCGGCAGCGTGACCGCGAAGCTCGTGCCCTGCCCCGGATCGCTGCGCACGTCGATGAGCCCGGACAGGTTCGCGATGTTCGTCTTGACGACGTCGAGCCCCACGCCGCGTCCGGAGAGCTCGCTCACCTCGCGGGCGGTCGAAAAGCCCGGCTCGAAGAGCAGGCCCAGCAGCTCCCGTCGCGGCAGCTCGGCGAGCTTGGCCCGCGGCACGAGGCCACGCTGCGCAGCGACCTCGCGCACCCGCGCCTCGTCGATCCCGGCGCCATCGTCCGCGACCTCGATCACGACCTTGTTGCCGCGCTGCGCGGCCGACAGCCGCAGCGTGCCTCGCCGACTCTTGCCCTGCGCGTGCCGGACCTCGGGCGCCTCGAGGCCGTGATCGATCGAGTTTCGGATCAGATGCATCAGCGGATCCGAGAGCTCCTCTACGATCAGCTTGTCGAGCTCGACGTCGCCGCCCGCCACCACGAGATCGATCTCCTTGCCCGCGTCCCTCGCGAGCTTGCGGACGAGCCGCGCGAGCTTGTCGAAGATCTGCTCGAGCGGGACCATCCGGACCTCGAGGATCCCGTCCTGCAACTCGTCGAGGCGCCGCTCGAACTGCCGATGCTCGCGCAGCAGCTCGGCGCCGATCCGCCGATCCGCGCCGGACTGCAGCAGCGCCTCGCCCAGCCGCTGCAGGTTCGTGCGCACGAGCACCAGCTCGCCCACGACGTTCATCAGCCGATCCAGCTTGGCGATGTCGACGCGCACCGTGTGGCCGAGAGACCGGAGGCTGCCCTCGTCCTCGCCGCGCGGCCGCTCGAGCGCGGCCGGGCGCGGCGGGGGCGCAGGGATGTCCACCTCTGCAGGTGGCGTCGGCGTCGGCTTGCGTCGCTTCGCGCGCGGCTTCGCTTCGGGCCGGGGCGGGCCGAGCCGGGAGACCGTCGCGCCGTGAAGCTTTGCTGCAGCGGCGAGCGCGGCGTCATCGGCGTCGGTCGCGACGATCAGGTCGAACGCGATCCCCTGCTCGTCGGGCTCGCTCGAGGGCAGCGTCGAGACGACCTCGCCGCCCTCCTTGAGCGCCTTCGTCAGCCCGGAGAGCCGCACGTCGAAGTCGGCGAGCGCGAACGCGGCCCGAACGCGGAAGATGGCGCGGCCACGCTGCACGTTGTCGCGAAGCCGGTGCTCCTCGTACTCGGTGAAGACCTGGCGGACGCCAGGCGGCAGGCCGAGCGCGTCGAGCGGATCGTCCCCGAGGGGCGGAGGCTGATGAGAGAGCGCGCCGGCCAGCGCCTGCTTCACCGCCGCGATCCGCGCTGGATCCGCGACGACCGCGCCGCCGCCCGCGGCCGCGAGCGCCCGGAGCCGCACACCCACCACGTCGAGGCCGTCCAGCAGCGCGTCGATCACGCTCCGTGACGGCGCGACCTTGCCGAGGCGCATCGCGTCGAGCACGTCCTCCATCGCGTGCGCGAGCTCCGCGACGTCGATCACGCCGAACATCGCCGAGAGCCCCTTGAGCGAGTGGGCGGCGCGGAAGAGCGCGTTCACGCGATCGGGATCGGCGTCGCCGCCCGCGCGGTCGAGCGCGAGCAGCTCGCGCGAGAGCGCGTCGACCGACTCGGTGGCCTCGGCGAGGAAGTCCTCGAGCGGCCGGGAGGCGGACTCGGTCAAGCCGGACCGAGCCAGCGCCCGGCGAGCGCGGCGAGCTCGTCCGGATCGAACGGCTTCGCGAGGTAGGCGGACGCGCCGAGCGCGAGGCCGCGCGCCCGATCCTCCGGCGCGCCTTCGCTCGAGACGATGAGCACCGGGAGCGCCTGGTGCCGCGGGCTCTGCCGCACGAAGCGCAGCAGCTCGAGCCCGTTCAGGTCGGGCATGTTCACGTCGGTGACCAGGAGGTCGAAGTCGTCGCGCGCCAGCTCGCGGAGCGCCTCGTATCCGCTCGCGACGGCCACGAGCTCGACGTCGCCCCACACCTCGAGCGACGCGCTCAGCAGCCCGCGCGTCGCGCGCCAGTCCTCGACGACGAGGGCCTTGCGTGACCAGGAG
>CAYHCR010000471.1:0-4164 GCA_964354895.1 uncultured Myxococcales bacterium
GGCGCGCAGACGGCGGGCCGGCGATCTCGGTCTGGCAGAGCGTCGCCTCGCCCGACGGCGCCTGGTCGTTCGTCATGCTCCGGCCCGAGACCGGCCGCACGCACCAGCTCCGCGTGCACCTCGCGCACCTCGGCCACCCGATCCTCGGCGACGTGCGCTACGGCGGGCCGCGCGAGCTCGGAGCGCAGAGCTTCCCGCGCCTGCTGCTCCACGCGCGTCGGCTGACCATGCCACACCCGCGCACAGGCGCGCCGCTCGTGATCGAGGCGCCCATCCCCGCGGATCTGCTCAGGTTCGCCGGAGAGCGGCCCTCCGCGACTTGAAGTGCCGCGCCGGTTTGCCTAAGCCTGCGTCCGATCACCCACCCTGCAAGGGAGCTGCGGCATGTCCGAAGGCGAGAAGGCAGTGCTCATCGTGCAGTCGAAGGTCCGCGAGGAGATCCGTACGAAGGGCGGAGAGAAGATCCGCACGAGCGAGGAGTTCCTCGCGGCGCTCAACGACGTCGTCCACGAGCAGATCAGCAAGGCGATCGCGCGCGCGCAGGGCAACCAGCGCGCCACGCTGCGCCGCGAAGATCTGTAACGCCCCTCGCCCCGGGGGGACGGCGGATCGGGCCGTGCGGGCGACCGCGCGGCCCGCTTCGTTCCGGGCCGTTCCTTCGCCGGGGGCGGCCGGCTATCCTCCGCCCGTTCACGGCCTTGGGAGCCTCCGATGCGTTCCACCTCGCTCGTCGCCCTGCTCATCGCGCTGCCCGCGCTCGCCGCGTGCCCGAAGGACGTGCCGCTGCCCGCAGACGGCGCGATCCGCGCGGCCCGGCTCGAGACCGTGCTGACCGTGCGCGATCACCGCTTCGCCTCGCCCCCCGGCGCGGGCCTCGGCCGCAGCCTGCTCGCGCCGGCGATGGATCCCGCGATCGCGAAGACCTACGGCTTTCAGCCGCCGGTGGCGCCCGCAGAGCTGCCCGCCTTCAACCGCGTCTTCATGGACGCGATGGTCTCCAGCGGCATCGCGAAGAAGGCCGACGCGGCGTTCCTCTCGACCGTGGCGGGCAAGCTCCCGTTCACCGTGTCGAAGGAGGAGGCCGATCCCGACGCGATCGTCGATCTGGAGCTGACCGAGAAGCGGATGATCCCGCCGACGCCGGAGGCGCCCGGTCGCATCGAGCTGCGCGTGATGCTCCGGCTCTCCGCGGTCGGCGTCGGAGAGAGCGCGTTCGAGCGCGAGGAGACGCTGCTGCGCGACGCGCCCGAGCTCGGCACGGACTCCGCGCGCTGGCTCGAGGACTCGGCAAAGGTGACCGCGGCGCTGACGGCGGCGTCGGAGGACGGGGCGCGGGCCGCGGCGGGCTGGCTCGTCGAGGCGACGATCGCGAAGGCGCCACCCGCGACGCCCTGACGGCCGGTCAGCGCGCGAAGAGCGCGTGGACCGCGAGGATCGAGAACAGGTACCCGAGGCCGTCGGCGGCGAGCGCGGCCGGCACCGCGTGCCGCTGCTTCTGAATTCCGATCGAGCCGAAGTAGACGGCGAGCACGTAGAACGTCGTCTCCGACGAGCCCACGACGAGCGAGCCGAGCCGGCCCGCGAGCGAGTCGGGCCCTTCGGTCTTGAGCAGCTCTGCCAGCAGCCCGTTCGCGCCCGAGCCGGAGAGCGGCCGCACCACCATCAGCGGCAGCACGCTCGTCGGCACGCCGAGCGCGTCGGCGAGCGGGGCGAGCGCCCGGCCCACGAGCTCCATCGCGCCCGCGCCGCGGAAGGCGCCGACCGCGGCGAGCACTGCGACGAGGTAGGGCAGGATCCGGATCGCGGTCGCGAAGCCCTCCTTCGCGCCCTCCACGAAGACCGCGTAGATCTTCACGCCGCGCGCGAGGCCGTAGAGCGGGATCCCGACCAGGAACAACGGGATCGTGAAGATCGAGATGGCGTCGACGACCCGGACGAGCGTCTCCACCTACGCCTCCGGCCGGAGCCGGAAGGACGGCAGCCGCTCGAGCACCTTTGCCAGCACCACCGCGAGCACGGTCGCGGCGAGCGAGGCGACGAGCGTCGGGCCGATCACGTCGGCAGGGTTCTTCGCGCCGGCCGCCGAGCGCAGCGCGATGACCGTGGACGGCACCACCTGGATCGACGCGGTGTTGATCACGAGGAACAGCACCATCGCGTTGGAGGCGGTCGTGCGGCCGGCGTTGAGCGCGTTGAGGTGGCGCATCGCCTCGAGGCCGAGCGGCGTCGCCGCGTTGCCGAGGCCCAGCGCGTTCGCGCCGAGGTTGAGCGCCATCGCGGCGAGCGCGGGGTGGCCTTCGGGGATCTCCGGGAAGAGCCGGCGGAGCACGGGCTGCACGAGTCGGCCGAGCAGCGCCACGAGCCCCGCGGCCTCGGCGATCTTCAGCAACCCGCTCCAGAGCGCGATCGTGCCGACGAGGCCGATGCTCAGGGTGACGGCGGTCGTCGCGCCGTCCAGCGCGCCCTGCGTGAACGCCGGGACGCGATCCTGCACGAGGGCGACGACGAGCCCGGAGGCGAGCAGGAGCAGCCACAGGACGTTCATGGTCCAAAGCGTAGGGTCCCGGCGCGGGCTGGCAAGGAAATGGCCCGTGGAATAGGACCGAGCCATGACGCTCGCTGCGCTGCTCCTGACGTTCACCGCTGCCGCCGCTCCCGTCGCCGCGCCTGCGCCCCGCCTCGAGGTGCTCGCCGCGCCGCGGCCGGTTGGCGGCGAGTGGCACGGGCTGCTCCTGATGGGCCAGAAGGCCGGCTGGTCGTTCGGCGACCTCGTCGAAGAGAGCTACGAGGGCGTGCCGGCGGTGCGCTCGACCTCGAAGGTCGTGCTCAAGCTCACGGTCGCCGGAAAGGTCGTGGAGCGATCGGTGGAGGACGACCGCTGGTACGAGAAGAAGCCGGGGGGCCGGCTGCTCGGGTTCCTCGGTGTGCGGCGGGGCGACGGCGGCGATCGCCGCATCGAAGGGCGCTGCGACCTGCAGAAATGCACGATCCGCTTCCGCCAGCCCGCGGGCGAAGAGACCCGCACGGTCCCGCTGCCGGCCGAGCGCGTCGACGACGCCGATCCCACGCGGCTCGCGGCGCTGCGCGGCAAGGACGTCACGAGCCGCTTCCTCGATCTCGACTCGCTCGAGGAGAGGGCCGTCTCGAACCGCTTCGGGGGCCGCAAGCCGTTCGTCGCGGGAGGCGTGAGCGTGGCGGCGATCGAGATCCTCACGCGCAGCGAGGGCGAGGCGGTCGACAGCGTCGCGTGGCTCGACGCGACCGACGGCCGCCTGCTCGAGCTGACGATGAGCGGCACGATGAAAGCCGTGCCGATGGCCGAGGCCGAGGCGAAGAAGCTCGACGGCACGCTCGACGTCTTCGGCCAGAGCAAGGTGCCGCTGCCGCGCGCGTTGCCCAATGGCGCTGCGAAGGTGACGCTCCTGCTCGAGGGGCTGCCGCCCGAGCTGCGGCGGGCCGACGCGCGCCAGCGCTTCGAGGCGCTGCCGGACGGAACCGTCCGCGTGCGGCTCTCTTCGCACCGGCCGGCGAAGGCTCCCGCAAAACTGCCTGTCGATCGGGCCCTCTTCGCCAGGGAGCTCGCGGCGACGCCGACCGTCGATCACGACAGCCCGGCGATCGTCGCGCTCGCGCGCACGCTCGTGCCGAAGCCGGAGGGGCAGGAACCGCTGCACGTCGCAGCGGTGCTCGCCGGCTGGGTGAACGGCTCGCTCGCGAAGGTCTACGGCGCCTCGAGCGATCGCGCGACGCGCGTGCTCGCCGAGAAGCGGGGCGACTGCACGGAGCACGCGCTGCTGTTCGTCGCGCTCGCGCGGGCGAGCGGGCTGCCGGCGCGCACGGTGCACGGGCTCGTCAGCGCGGACATGGACGGCACGGACGCGCTCTTCTGGCACGAGTGGGCGGAGGTCTGGGCGGGCGAGTGGATCGCGGTCGATCCGACCTTCGGTCAGCTCCCGGCGGACGCGACGCACCTGACGCTCGGTGAGCAGGGCACGAGCTCGGCGGTGGCGCTGATCGGACAGCTCCGCGTGCTCGAAGCGACGCTCGAGTGACGCACCTGCGTCCGGTGCTCGCGGCGCTGCTCGTCGTGGCGTGCGCTGCGTGCGAGGCGCCGGAGTTGCCGGCGGCGCGGGAGCTGCCGGGGGGATGCGCGGGGGCGTGCGG
>CAYHCR010000472.1:0-4160 GCA_964354895.1 uncultured Myxococcales bacterium
GCACGGATCTCGCGCTGGAGGTGACCAAACGTCACGCGGCGCCGGCGGTGCTGCTCTCGCTGGAGGCGATCCCGGAGCTGCGGCGCTGCACGACGGACGCGACGGGGGCGCTGCGGATCGGCGCGGCGGTGACGCTCTCCGAGCTGCACGACGGCGAGGCGCGGCGGCGACCGGCGCTCGACAAGATGCTCCGCGTCTTCGCGTCGCGGCAGATCAAGAACCGCGCGACGATCGGCGGGAACCTCTGCAACGCGTCTCCGATCGGCGATCTCGCGCCCGTCCTGCTCGCGCTCGACGCGATCGCGGTGATCGCCTCGGCCGCGGGCGAGCGGCGCGTTCCGCTGCAGGACTTCTTCGTCGGCTACCGGCGCACGGCGCTCGGCGCCGCAGAGCTGCTCTCCGCGGTGATCGTGCCGCCCGAGGCGCCCGGGACGTTCGCGCGCTCCTACAAGGTCAGTCGGCGTCGCGAGCTCGACATCTCTGCGGTCGCGCTCGGCGCGGCGGTGCGCGTGGAGGGCGGCCTCGCGCGGGACGTCCGGCTCGCGTTCGGCGGCGTCGCGGCGACGCCGATCCGCGCGCGGCGGACGGAGGCGGCGCTCGAGGGCCAGGCCTGGCGGCGGGCGACGGTGGAGGCGGCGCTCGCGATCCTGGACGCAGAGCTGCACCCGATCGACGATCACCGCGGCTCGGCGGGCTACCGTCGAAGGCTCGCGCGGAATCTCCTGCTCGGCTTTCTGCTGGAACAGGAGGCGGGCGGCGCGAAGCTGCAGGCGAGGCCGACCGCGACGATCGAGCTGAGCTACCCGGAGGCGCCGTGAAGACCGGACCGCTCGGACGCGACCACCCGCACGAGTCGGCAGCGCTGCACGTCACCGGCGAGGCGCGCTACGTCGACGACCTCCCGGAGCCGCACGGCCTGCTGCATGGGTTCGCGGTCGTCTCGCCGCACGCCCGCGCCCGCTTCACGGGGCTCGACGCGACCGCCGCCCTCGCCTCGCACGGCGTGGTCGCGGTCCTGACGGCGCGCGACGTGCCCGGCCGGAACCAGGTGGGCGCCGTCGCGCACGACGAGCCGCTCTTCGCGGAGGCCGAGGTCTTCTCCGAGGGCCAGGTCGTCGCGCTCGTGCTCGGCACGAGCTGGGACGCGGCGCGGATCGGCGCGGGGCGGGTGACCATCGCCTGGGAGCCGTTGCCGGCGCTGCTCGACGCGCGGGCGGCGATCGAGCAGGGCGCGTTCCAGGGGCTGCCGCACGTGATCGCGCGCGGCGACCTCACGGTCGGCTTCGGGGCGAGCGCGCTCGTGCTCGAGGGCGAGCTCGAGAGCGGCGGGCAGGATCATTTCTACCTGGAGACGCACGCGGCGCTCGCGATCCCCGAGGAGCGCGGCGCGCTGCGCGTCTACAGCTCGACGCAGCACCCCAGCGAGGTGCAGGCGAAGCTCGGCGAGGTGCTCGGGGTCGCGCGCCACGAGATCGTGGTCGAGGCGCCGCGCATGGGCGGCGGCTTCGGCGGAAAAGAGACGCAGGCGGCGGCGTGGGCGGCGCTCGCGGCGCTCGGCGCGCGGAAGACCGGCCGGCCCGTGAAGGTCTGGCTCAATCGCGATCAGGACATGGTCCAGACGGGCAAACGCCACCCGTTCCTCTCGCGCTGGAAGGCCGGCTTCGCGGCCGACGGTCGCCTGCTCGCGTTGGACGCAAGGCTGTACGCGGACGGGGGCTGGGCGCTGGATCTGTCTCGCTCGATCCTCGACCGAGCGCTCTTCCACGCGACGAACGCGTACCACGTGCCGCACGTCCGGCTCGAGGGGCGCGTGCTCAAGACGAACAAGGCGTCGAACACGGCCTTCCGCGGCTTCGGCGGCCCGCCGGGCATGCTGCTCATCGAGGAGGCGCTCGACCGCGCGGCGGTGCGGCTGGGGCTCGATCCGGCCGAGCTGCGGCGCCGGAATTACTATTGCGCTGAGAGGCCTGGCGCTGAGAGGCCTGGCGCGCAGGGGCCTGGCGCCGAGGGGCGCGACGAGACGCCGTACGGCCAGCGGCTCACGCACCTCCGCGCGCCGCGGATCCACGACCAGCTGCTGCGCACGAGCGACTGGGCCGCGCGGCGCGCCTCGATCGACGCGCGCAACAGCCGGAGCGAGTTCGTGAAGCGGGGCCTCGGCTTCGTGCCCGTGCAGTTCGGCATCTCCTTCACCCACACGCCGCTGAACCAGGCCGGCGCGCTCGTGGTCGCGTATTCGGACGGCTCGGTGCAGCTCAACCACGGCGGCACGGAGATGGGGCAGGGGTTGCACACGAAGGTGCGAGTGCTCGCCGCGCAGACGCTCGGGATCCCGCTGACCAGCGTGCGCGTGATGACGACGAGCACGGAGAAGGTGCCGAACACCTCCGCGACGGCGGCCTCGAGCGGCTCGGATCTCAATGGCCAGGCGGTGCGGCTCGCGTGTGAGGAGCTGCGGACACGGTTGCAGCCGGTCGCGGCGCGCCTGCTCGGCTGCGGCGACGGCCAGGTCACGTTCGCCGACGGCCACGCCATCGGCCCGAAGACGCGCGTGCCGTTCGCGCAGGTCACGGCGCAGGCCTATCTGCAGCAGCTCTCGCTCTCGGCGACGGGCTACTACCGCACCCCCGGCATCCACTACGACGCGGCGCTCGGGCGGGGGACGCCGTTCTTCTACTTTGCGTACGGCGCGGCGGTCGTCGAGGTCGAGCTCAACGGGCTGACGGGCGAGCACCGGCTCGTGCGCGTCGACGTGCTGCAGGACGTCGGTGATTCGCTCGTGCCGTCGATCGATCGAGGTCAGATCGAGGGCGCCTTCGTGCAGGGGCACGGCTGGCTGACGCTCGAGGAGCTGCGCTGGTCGAGCGAAGGCCGGCTGCTGACGCACGCGCCGTCGACCTACAAGATCCCGGCGGTCGGCGACGCCCCGCAGGACTTCCGGGTGGCGCTGCTGCAGGACGCGCCGCAGCCGGAGACGATCCACGGCAGCAAGGCGGTCGGCGAGCCGCCGCTCATGCTCGCGCTCGCGGTGCTCGGCGCGCTGCGCCACGCGATCGGCAGCTTCGCGCCGGCGGGCCACGAGGTGGCGCTGCGGATCCCTGCGACCGGAGAGGCGCTCCTCGACGCCGTCGACGCCGCGCGCGGGGCTGGCCGGGTCGTGGTCGCGCCTGCGGAGGCGTCCTAAGCGCGCGCGGCGGAGGGAGGGTTCGACTCCTCGAGCCAGCAGGCCGGCAGCCCTTCCCGGTAGCTGGGGTAGCGCAGCGTCAGGCCCAGCAGGGTGCGGATCGCGCGGCCATCGACGCGCCGGTCGCCGCGGAGCGTCTCGGGCGCGGCGGCGCGCGGGATCGTTCCCGGCAACGGAAGCGAGAGCCGCTCGCAGACCCACGCGGCCGTCTCCCGGGAGGGCGAGGGCGCCTCATCCGCGACCGGGAAGGCGCCAGCGAGCGTGCTGCGCAGCCCCGCGACGCAGTGGGCGGCCAGGTCCTCGACGTGGATCCGGGAGACGAAGCCGTGGCCGCCCTCGACGAGGCGGTGGCGCCCCTCGCGCAGCGCGACGTGGAGCCCGCGCCCGGGTCCGTAGATCGCCGCAGGGCGCAGCACGAGGCCGCCCCGGGACAGCACGGCGGCCTCGGTCTGCAGGCGCCCGCGCGTGCGCTCGGTCGCGGCCGCGACGGCCGTGGACTCGTCGACCTCGCGCGCCGCGCCGTAGACGCCGGTCGTGGAGAGATAGAGCCAGCGCGCGACGACGGGCGCGAGCGCCTCGAGGATCGCTGCGCCGGGATCGAACGGGCCGTCCGCGCCCTCGAGCGTCGGCACCGAGAGCAGCGCGAGGGCGCCGGCGGGCAGCGCGGCGCGGACGGCGGCGCGTCCGTCGAGGGTCGCGAGATCGGCCTGGAGCCAGTGGACCGTCGCAGGGAGCATCGCCGGGCGAGCGCTGCGCGCGACGGTGAGCACCTCTGCGCCCTCCGCTGCGAGGCGGGCGGCGACGCGCGCACCGGTGAAGCCGGCGCCGAGGATCACGAAGGAGGGCGGCATGGCCGTCAGGGTATCGGCGCGGCGGCCCGCGCGCATGGTGGCGGCCGGACCCGGCGCCGACGTATCGTCGCCGCATGCGAACCCTCCGACCGATCCTTGCGCTGCTGCTCGGCCTCCTCGCGTGC
>CAYHCR010000473.1:0-4152 GCA_964354895.1 uncultured Myxococcales bacterium
CAAGCGGGGGACTGCGGCGGCGGGCGGGGCCCCCGGCCGGAGTCGGGCGCGGTCCTTCCACGGGGTCCCCGTGGCTCCAGCGCCTCGACGTACCCGGGCCGGAGTCGGGCGCGATCGCGCAACGGGGTCCCCGCGGCTCCAAGCGCCTCGGCGGATCCGGCGTGCCCGCGAAGGTCAGCGCCCCAACGCCCGCAGCCGCTTCCCCTGCGCAACTGTCACCGTCGTCACCGAGAGTCGGCTGCCGCGCCGCGCGATCTCCATCGTGGCAAGCGCGGGATCGGCCTTGATCGCCTCGAGCGGCACGAACCTGCGGAACTTCTCCAGAAACCGCAGCCGCACGATCGTCCAGCGCGGATCCTCCGGCGTGGCCTTCGGGTCGAAGTACGGGCTCTTCGGATCGAGCGCGGTCAGATCGGGCGACGGCGCCGCGGCGACCTCGGCGAGACCGGCGACGCCCGAGGGCTCGGCGTTCGAGTGGTAGACGAGCACCACGTCGCCCGGCCGCATCTCGCGCAGGAAATTGCGCGCCTGGTAGTTGCGCACGCCCTCCCAGCTCGTCTCGCCGTCGCGGGCGAGATCGTCGATCGAGAAGGTCGTTGGCTCGCTCTTCACGAGCCACGCAGTCGCTGCGCGCTTGGCCATGGGCGCCACCGTGCCCGCCGGGACAACGCGGCGCAAGGTGCTCTAGGATCTCCCGCGCATGGCCGGTCCCGCACCCGACGTGGTCGTCGAAGAGAAGCAGCTCGGCGGCTCGCAGAAGGCCCGCGACGCCAACGACGCGCTGCGTGCGCTGTCGAAGGCGAGCCGCGCGTTCACGCTCTACGACGTCCGGAACGAGGCGATCCGCCGCTTCCTGGGCGAGTGGCGGGAGAAGGCGCAGCACTTCCTGACGACGCACGGCGTGCTGCGGCTGGTCGTCGAGCCCTTCGCGCTGCTGGTCGATCGCGAGCCCGTCTACTCGGAGGAGGATCGGGAGCGCTCGCTCTCGTTCCGGCTCTTCCGCGACGGCGTGCGCGAGCTGACGATCCAGCCGGCCGCGCCGTGGGAGGAGCTGCTGCGGCTGCTCGAGATCCTCTCGGTCCGCTTCACCGGCGTGCGCCAGAGCGAGGACGATCTGGTCTCGCTGCTGCGACGGGCCGCCTTCCGCTCGATCCAGTTCGACGCGGTCGAGGGCTTCGTCCCGGAGGAAGAGGAGCCGGAGGCGGACAGCGCGCCCACGAAGGCCGACGGTGACGGCGACGGGCTCGACTTCGACCTCGGCGCCGACGGGCCGATCCCGGCCGACTTCGATCTGCCGCCGCCCGCCCCCGTCGCGCCGGGCGCGTTCGGTCATCGCGAGGTGCCGGAGAAGTACCTGCTCGCGCTGCGTTCGGAGGAGAGCGCGGAGACGCTGCCGGAGCGCGTCGTGCGGCTCGCGACGGAGCTGCTGCGGGGCGAGGTGCGGCCGTCGCTGCAGGAGTCGACGATCACGTTGGCCGAGCTGCGGGATTTCCTCGTGGCCGATCGGCGCGCGGCGGGGCTCGCTGCGTTCCTGACCGCGCTCGAGGCGCTGCCACCGGAGCAGCAGGCGCCGCTGATCCAGCCGCTGCTGCAGCCCGATCCGCTCCGCACGCTGCTGGAGGCAGGTCCGCTGGAGAGCCCCACGCCGGATCCGGCGCTGCTTCCCCTCTTCCTCCGGCTCGGCCGCGACGCCTCCGGCCACCTCGTCGCGCTGCTCGCCGACCTCGATCCGCGGGAGAAGAACTACGCGCGGCAGCTGCTCGCCGCGCTCGCGAAGGGCGGCCACGAGGATCTCAACGCGCGCATCGCAGCGGCCGAGCCCGCCGTCGCGAGGGAGCTCTTCACCGTGCTCGTCGAGGCGCAGCCCGACGCCGCGCTCGAGGCGGCCGAGACGCTCGCCGCGCAGGGCGACGCCGAGGGACAGCAGCGCATCCTCGCCGTCCTCAAGCAGGCGCCCGTCTCCGATCGCGCCAGCCGCCTGCTGCAGGGGCTGCTCGCCGCGAACGAGCCGGAGCTGCGCGCCGAGGCGGTGCGGCTCGTGGTCTCCCGGAAGGAGCCGCGCGGCTTCGACCTGCTGGTGAAGCACGCGGAGCGGATCGCGCCCCACGGCGTGGCGACCGTGGAGGCCGAGGCGATCGCCGAGGCGCTCGTCGGCCTGAGCGCGAAGACCGCGCTGCCGATCCTGCAGCGGTGGTGCACGCATAAACAGGGCGTCATCGCGCGGTCGGCCGATCAGCGGGCGCACCGCGCGCTGCTGGAGATCGGGTTTCTGGGGCTCGCGCTGCATCCGGAGCCGACCGACGCGCTGATCAAGGAGCTCGGCAGCAAGCTCGACGACGAGACCAAGCCGCTGGCGCTGGCGGCGATGCATCGACGGAGGGCCCGCGGCCGTGGATGAGCTCGAGCAGGCACAGCGGCGCCTCGGCCGCGCGATCGAGAAGGCGAGGGCCGGCGAGGATCAGAAGCTCGCCGCAGAGGTGCGCGAGCGAGGGGAGCAGCTCGCGAACCTGCTGCTCGGACTGCTGCGCATGGCGCGCGTCCACGCCGCGGACAACCGCGCCTTCGACCAGCCGATCACCGAGCTGCGCACGGCGATCCAGCGGCTCTCGGATCTGCTCGGCACGCTGCACCTCGTGGCCGTCGGGGATCAGACCTACGTCAACGAGATCCGCGTCCGCACCCAGGCGTCGCGCGGCGGAAAAGATCTCGGCGGCGAGCTCAACGTCCACAACACCGGCGGGATCAGCTTCACGCAGGTGCCCGAAGAGAGTCACCTGCGGCGGCTCGTCGCGCTGCTCTCCGGCAAGCCCGCGACGGCGGAGAAGCGCACGGCGGTGCTCAAGGGGCTGCGCACCGCCGGCGCCGAGGGGATCGAGCTCACGCCGGTCTACCGCTTCAAGCTCGCGGGCGAGGCGTCGCTGGGCAAGGGCCCGCCGCCGAAGCCGGATCCCGCGAAGGTGCGAGAAGAATTGCTCGCGACGCTCGACGAGGGCCTCACCGGCCTCGTCGCAGGTCGCGCCGCGCCGGTCGTGCAGCTGCGCAGGCAGCTCGCGCGCCTGCTCACCGCAGATCCCGCCGCGGCCGCGCTCTGGTACGCGCCGATGGCCGGGTCCGAGCCCGCCCGCCACGCCGTCCGGGTCGCGCAGCACGCGCTGTTCGTGGGTCGCGCGCTCGGGCTGCCGGAAGGTCTGCTGCTCGACCTGGGCGTCGCCGCACTCCTTCACGACGTCGGATACACGACGGCGGAGGGGCGCAGCGCGGCGCTGCACGGATCGGCCGGCGTGGGCGTGCTGCTGCGCCAGGCGGGCTTCCACGAGGCCAAGGTCCGCCGCGCGCTCGTCGCCGCCGAGCACGGCCGCGACGCCAGAGATCCGCGCGGCAAGCCGACGCTGTTCGCCCGGATCATCCGGCTCTGCGAGGACTACGACACGCTGCGACGGCCGGACGGCGGTCGGCTCTCGGGCACGCTCGCGCTCTGCTCGCTCGTGCCCGGCGCCGGCAGCCGCTACGACCCGGTCCTGCTGCAGCTGCTCTGCAACACGCTCGGGTACTACCCGCCCGGCGCGGTGCTGCAGCTCTCCGACGGTCGCCGCGTGCGGGTCGTCGCGCTCGCGCGGGACGGTGCGCGCTTCGCCCTGCCGCTCACGCGCGACGAGGCGACGGGCGAGGAGCTCGACCTCGCGACGGCGGGCGCCACCGTGGCCTCGATCGAGTCCTGACGCGGCTCGACCGAGGTTGCTAGATTCCCCCGCTGCCTCAAGACGACGGGGGAATCGTGAGCGCGCCTTCCAAGGTCGAGCCGGTCCTGCGGAAATTTCTGCAGATGGACGGCCAGGCCCTCGTGCTCGTGCCGAACGAGCGCATGTACATGGTCCGGGCCGGTCAGAAGATGACCGTCGGGAAGGACCCGCTCAAGCCGGAGGTCTTCCAGTCCGTGGCGGGCGAGCTCTGGCCCGACCAGCCGCTGGAGATCCTCGCGGCTGCGCAGGCGACCACGCCGGTCACGCTCGACGGTCTGCCGCCGGCGGAGGCGACGATCATCGTCGAGGGCGAGAGCTTCGCGATCACGTTCCGCAAGGTGGGCGCAGAGCTGCCCGCGGCCGAGCCGGTCGTCGCCGCGCCGCCGCCACCGCCCGCCCCTGCGCCGCCACC
>CAYHCR010000474.1:0-4139 GCA_964354895.1 uncultured Myxococcales bacterium
CGCGAACGGCGCTGCGCGGCTGCAGGGCGGGCGCGTGCTCGTCCGCGTGGGTGCGGAGTGGAGCGGGATCTTCTTCGTGCTCGAGGGGCCGGAGGACGACAAGGTCGAGATCGAGCTCTTCCATCCGGACGGCGCGGAGCAGGTCGAGCCATGTCGCGTGCCGGGCTTCTACGCCGTCGCCGGGCGGGGCCGGCGGGGCGACGGGCTGCCGGAGCGGCGGGTCGTGGAGCGGGAGGGGGCGGAGCGCGAGGGACCGGCGCGCGAGGCCCCGAAGCGCGAGGGCTCGGCGGCGGCGGTCGCGTCGGCGATGGATGCGCCCGGCTGGGCTGGGATGATCGCGGACGAGGGCGCGCGGCGGGTGTTTCTGCATCTGCACGCACACGGGGCGATCGACGAGGCGGAGCTCGTCGCGATGCTCGGCTCGCCGCGCGCGGCGCGGGCGTTCGCGAACAACTGGGAGAAGTGGCGGGACGCGATCCCGTTCCAGCTCCGGGTCGAGACGACGGCAGGCGGCAAGCGCTACGTGCGCGAGCAGGGGGCGTAGGTGGCTCTGTCGGAGAAGGACGTCCAGCACCTCTTCGAGCGGCTGCGCAGCGGGCTCGTGCCGGAGCGCGGGCTTTTGGAATTCGCGGTCGGGGTCGACCGGCCGCGGGGCGAGCTGCAGCGCGTGCTCCAGCTCGCCGCGAGCGGCGAGGGCACGATCAAGTTCCTGCGCGGCGGCTACGGCTGCGGCAAGACCTTCATGGCGCGCGTGGCGGCGCAGGAGGCGCAGGCGCAGGGCTTCGCGACGAGTTTCGTCGTCGTCTCCGACAACGATCTCCACTTCCACAAGTTCGACGATGTCTACCGGAAGGTCGTCGGCGAGCTAGCGACGAGCTCGTGTCCGAGCGGCGCGCTCGGCGATCTGATCGATCGGTGGATTGGCCGCGTGGAGGAGGCGCTGATCGCGGGCGGCGCTGACCCGGACGCGAAGGGCTTCGACGCAAAGGTCGGCAAGCGGCTCGAAGAAGAGGTCGAGTCGGCCACGAGAGGAGCCGCGCCCGAGGACTTCAAGCGCGTCGGGCGGGCGATCTTCGAGTGCAAGCAGGCGGGCGAGACGGCCGAGGCGGGCGCGCTCCTCTCGTGGCTCTCCGGCAGCGGCAATGTCGCGGCCTCGGCGCGCAAGCGGGCGGGCATCAAGGGCGAGATCGGCAGCGGTGACGCGCTCGTCTATCTGCGCGGCATCCTCGAGCTCGTGAAGGCGGCCGGCTACAAGGGGCTGCTCATCGTCATCGACGAGGCCGAGACGATCCTGCGGATGCGGCAGGACGTGCGCGGGAAGTCCCTCAACGGCATTCGGCAGATCTGTGATGCGGCCGATCAGTTCCGCGGGCTGCTCTGGCTCTTCACGGGCACGCCGGAGTTCTTCGACACGCGGCGCGGTGTGGCGGGGCTGCAGCCGCTGCACGATCGCCTGCAGTTCACGAAGGTCGGCGAGTTCGTCAACCTCAAGCAGCCGCAGCTCGAGCTGCGGCCGTTCGACGCGGATCGGCTGCGCGAGGTCGCGCTCAAGCTGCGGGAGATCTATCCGGCGCGGGATCGGGCGTCGCTGGAAGCGCGCATCAGCCGGGAGTTCATAGACCACCTGGTGGGCGCGGTGACCAAGGGGCTTGGCGGCGACGTCGGCAAGGTGCCGCGGCAGTTTCTGCGTGAGTTCGTTGGGCTGCTCGATCTCACGAACGACAACCCGGAGTTCCAGCCTGGCAAGGCCTATTCGTTCCCGGCTGCCGCGCTCACGGAGGACGAGGCGCGCGTTAGCAAGGGGCAGCCGCCGTATGACCCCGAGCCGGGGGATGAGGCGGGATATGCGGAGGTGAAGTTCTGATGGGGCCGGCGGGCGAGGCGGCGTGGCGGGTCGAAGCTTCGCGGCAGGGCAAGGCTGCTCGGCCAGGCATCGCTGCGCGGCCGAGCTTCGCTGCGCGGCCGAGCTTCGCTGCGCGGCTGTCCGGAATCACGCGTGGCTGGACCACGAAGGTGCGCGCTTGACGTCGGCACCGACGACCTTCTCGCGACTCGCGCCGCGGCTGCAGGACGCGATCGTCTCGCGGCTCGGCTGGACGTCACTGCGGGCGGTGCAGGAGCTCGCGGGCGCCGCGATCCTGGAGGGCAGGAACGCGGTCATCCTCGCACCAACCGCCGGCGGCAAGACCGAGGCGTCGATGTTTCCGGTGCTCTCCGAGCTGACGCGGGAGCAGCCGCGCGGCGTGGGCGCCCTCTACATCGCGCCCATCAAGGCGCTGCTCAACAACCAGGCCGAGCGGCTCGGGACCTACACCGAGATGGTCGGGCTGCGCTCCTTCGTCTGGCACGGAGACATCCCCGACCCGCAGAAGCGCGCCTTCATCCGGGAGCCGGCCGAGCTCCTGCTCACGACGCCTGAGTCGCTCGAGGTCATGCTGCTCTCGCAGCGCGTGCCGGTCCCTGCGCTGTTCTCGGAGCTGCGGTACGTCGTCATCGACGAGGTCCACGCCATCGCCGGCACCGATCGCGGCGCGCACCTGATGAGCGTGCTCGAGCGCTTCGCGGCGGTCTCCCGGCACGACGTGCAGCGCATCGGGCTGTCCGCGACGGTCGGCAACCCCGAAGACATCCTCGTCTGGCTGCGCGGCTCGTCGCGGCGCGAAGGCGTCGTGGTCGACCCGCCGAAGGTCAAGGCTTCGCGGCAGCTCGGCGTGCAGCTGCGCGAGACGGCCTCGGAGCTGGCGGCCTCGGCCGCGAAGACGGGCGCCGGCAGGAAGAGCCTCTTCTTCTGCCAGACGCGCGCGCTCGCTGAAGCCGTCGCCGAGCGAATGCGGGGCCAGGGCATCGACGTCTACGTGCATCACAGCTCCGTCTCGCTCGAGGAGCGCAAGGCGGCCGAGGATCGGTTCCACTCGGGCACCAACGCGTGCATCGTCTGCACCTCGACGCTCGAGCTCGGCATCGACGTCGGCGATCTCGAGCTCGTCTTTCAGGCCAACGCGCCGAGCACGGTCTCCTCGTTCCTGCAGCGGCTCGGTCGGACCGGTCGGCGGCCGGGCAGCGTCGCCAACACGACGTTTCTGTGTGACGAGCCCGAGGCCGTCGTGCAGGCCGTGGCGCTGATCGAGCTGGCGCGGGAGGGCTTCGTCGAACGCGTGGCGGTGCAGGATCGCTGCTGGCCGGTGCTCGTGCACCAGCTCATGGCGCTCTCGCTCGGCGACGGCGACGTGACGAGAGAGAGCTGCTGGAGCCAACTCTCGCGGGTGCCGGACTTCCGGGGCATCACGCGGGCCGAGTACGACGCGCTGCTCGTCCACCTGCTGCGCGAGGAATATCTTCACGAGACGGAAGGGCTGCTCGTGCTCGGCCAGAAGGCAGAGAAGGTCTTCGGCCGGAAGAACTTCGCGGAACTGTATGCAGTCTTCTCGAGTCCGGTGCTCTACCGGGTGCTCACCGCGAACGGGCAGGAGGTCGGCTCGGTCGAGCAGGCGTTCGTCGACCGGCTCGTCGAGGAGATGAGCTCGTTCCTGCTCGGCGGGCGCGGCTGGACGCTCGAGCGCGTCATCCACGCCGACAAAGTGCTGCGTGTGCGGCCGGCGCCGGGCGGCCAGAAGCCGAGCTGGGGCGGCTACATTCCGCAGCACCTGGGCTTCGAGGTCTGCCAGAAGGTGCGGGACGTGATCGCGGGGGATGCGGCCTATCCGTACCTGTCGCCGCAGGCCGCCTCGGCGCTCTCGGCCAAGCGCGAGGAGCTCGGCGAGCTGCTCCGTAGGGGCACGCGCGGCGCGACGCAGCTCGAGGACGGCGCGATGCGCTGGTGGACGTTCGCCGGCGGGCGCATCAACCACACGATCAAGTACGGGCTCGAGGTCGCGTTTGGCTGGCGGGTCGTGGCGGAGAACTTCCTCGTGCGGGTCGAGGGGGACGGGATCACGCACGCGAGCTTCGACGCGGCGGTGGAGCGGATCTCGGACGCGGCATTCTGGGCGCAGCCGGAGACGTGGGAGGCGATCCTGCGGCGGTTGCCGGAGTATCGCTTGAGCAAGTTTCAGCAGGCGCTGCCGCCGGAGGCGGCGCGGGAGATGGTGGCGGGGTATCTGCTCGAGGTGGGTGGGGTGGGGCGAGTGATCGCGAGAGAG
>CAYHCR010000475.1:0-1922 GCA_964354895.1 uncultured Myxococcales bacterium
TTCACGAGCCCGTCGCGCGAGATCCCGGCGGTGTCGCTCTCCGTCACCGCGCTCGTGACGCCGCTGCCGAGGTCGTGGCGGAAGACATCGCCGTTGCGCGTGGAGCTCGAGAGCCCGAAGAAGAGCGCGCTGCCGTCTCTGGAGAAGCGCAGGCCGCTCGCGACGCCATCCTGCGTGGGCACCTCCGCGACGAAGCGTCCCGAGCCGCCATCGAGCAGGTGGATGCGGCCGTAGCCGTCCTCGTTCACGAGCACGGCGAGGCGTCGCTCCTGCACCGCGAGCCCCTCCACCTCGGCGCCCCTGGGCTCGTAGAGCCACTCGTAGCGGCCGGGCGCGTCGAGCGAGACCCGCGCCAGCGCGAGCCGATCGCGGCCGGCGTCGGTCGCGAGGAGCAGGCCGCGACTGTCCGCCGTCCAGCGGGCGTCGGAGAGCGTGGTCTCTTCGGTGTGGGGGTTGAGGTGGATCGCGCGCGCCGTCGCGAGCTCGAGCGCGAAGAGATCCACGTCGACGTTGGTCCGGTTGCGGCCGTACTGCAGCCAGCGGCCGTCGGGCGAGAACTCGCCGGCGACGAGCACCGCGTCCTCCTGCTTCACGCGCTGGATCGCGGCGGTCGCGACGTCGAGTGTATGGAGATCGAAGTATCGCTCGTCGCGCAGGTTTGCGGCAAACGCGATCGATCGGCCGTCGGGGCTCCAGCCGCCAAAATTATGGATGCGCTCGTCCCGCGCCGTGAGCTTGCGCAGGCCCGCGCCGTCGGGCCGCGCGACCCAGAGCTGCAGCCGCTCTTTGCCCGAGGGATCGACGGCGAAGGCGACGAGCTCGCCGGTCGGCGACCACCAGACGCCGCGGACACGCTCGGGGAAGAAGCTCAGCTGGTGGGGCCAGCCGCCGCCGGCGTCGACCCGCCACGCCTGCATCACGCCGGTGAGGTTCGTGAGGAAGGCGACCTGGCGGCCGTCGGGCGAGGGGGACGGCGCGGTCGCGGCGCGCATCTCCAGCCATCGCTCGATGCCGTGGCGCTCGGGGGCCGGGGCGGGCGTCGCGGCGAGCGCGGCGCAAAGCAGGGTCGGGAGGAGCATGCGCGGCTTCGTAACCGCCGGCGGCGCGCGCGTAAAGAGCCACGGGCACATGACGAACCCGTGACCGCGACCGGTCACCCTCGCGGCGGGTCCTCACGGAGGTGCGGGTGCAGCGGTTCGATCGACAGAGCGACGAGCGCGTGAGCTGGCTCCGGAGCCTGCCGTTCCTCGGCGTGCACCTCGTGGCCGTCGCGGCGCTCTTCACCGAGTGGCGCGCGTGGCACGTGCTCGCCGCGTTCGCGCTCTATCTGCTCCGGATGTTCTTCGTCACGGCGGGCCTCCACCGGTACTTCGCCCATCGGGGCTACAAGCTCGGCCGCGTCGCGCAGGGGCTCATGGCGCTGGGCGCGACCACGGCGGCGCAGAAGGGCCCGCTCTGGTGGGCGGGACATCACCGGCACCACCACCGCCACTCGGACCAGCCCGCAGACGTGCACTCGCCGAAGAAGGGGCTGCTCTGGAGCCACGTGGGCTGGTTCCTGTGCGAGGCCCACGACGCGACGCCGACCGGGCTCATCCGGGACTTCCACCGCTACCCGGAGCTGCGCTGGCTGGATCGCTGGCACCTCGTCCCGCCGACGCTGCTGTGCGTCGGGCTCTGGCTGCTCGGCGGCTGGCCGCTGCTCACGTGGGGCTTCTTCGTGTCGACCGTCGCGCTGTATCACGGCACCTTCGCGATCAACTCGCTGGCGCATGTGTGGGGCGCGCGGCGCTTCGTCACGACCGACACCAGCCGCAACAACGCGCTGCTGGCCCTGCTCACGCTCGGCGAGGGCTGGCACAACAACCACCACCACTTCCCGGCCTCCGCCCGGCAGGGGTCCTTCTGGTCGGCGCCCGCGC
>CAYHCR010000475.1:1932-4139 GCA_964354895.1 uncultured Myxococcales bacterium
TCGATCTGTCGTGGCTGGCGATCCGCGCGCTCGCGCTCGTCGGGATCGCGCACGATCTCCGCGTGCCGCCTGCACACGTGCTCACGCGCGCGCTGGTGAAGGACGCGCCGCAGGACCCCGGCATGCTCGGCCTGCCGCCGCCGCCGCGCCGGAGCGCGTCGGTGCGTGAGACGATCGACGCGACGCTGCAGCCGCTCGCCGACGCCGTGCAGCGGCAGCGCGCGCACCCGTCGTCCGCGTAGCGTGCGGCCTCCACGGGCCGCCCGGGCCCTCCGCGCTCGCCCGCGCCGCGCACGACGGGCAGATGCTGTGCGTGAACTGCGCGTCGGTGTGGGCCTCGATGAAGCGCTCCACCCGGACCCACGAGCCGTCCGCGACGCGGATGCATTTGCACCACGAACAGCTCGGGATCAGGCCCTTGAGGACCTTCACCGCGGCGAGCGCGTCGGAGAGCTCGCGGTTGAGCCGGCGCAGCTCCTCCAGATCCCGGAAGCGCGCGCGGGCGATGGCGATCGCCCGCTGCAGCTCCGGGGCGGTGGTCGGCTTCACGAGGTAGGCGCCCACGCCCGCCGCGGCGGCGCGCTCGACGATCTCCGGCTCGAAGTGGACGGTCAGCAGCACGACCGGCGTGGGACACTTCTGCTGGATCTCGGCCGCCGCGCCGATCCCGTCGAGGACCGGCATCTGGACGTCGAGGAGCACGACGTCGGGGCGCAGCCGGAGCGTCTCGGCCACGGCGGCCGCGCCGTCGGAGACCCGCCCCACGAGTCGCATACCTGCCCGCTCCAGCTCGACCGCGACGAGCTCGGCGACGAAGAGGTCGTCCTCCGCGAGGAGGACCCGCGCAGCTTCCTGTGCCATGGACCACTCCCGCTAGGTTCTGTGGGGCTCTTCGACCGGCACGCGCAGCTCGGCGACCGCCCCGCCATCGTTGGACAGCTGCAGCGTCCCGCGGAGCATGCCCTCCGTGAGCTCGCGCAGCAGGCGGAGCCCGACGCCGAGCCGCTCGCCCCGCAGCGCCTCGGCGGAGTAGCCGGCGCCTGCGTCCCGGTAGCGCACGAGCAGGGTGTCGCCGGCGATGGTCGCCGTGACCTCCACCTCGAGGGGCGAGACGCTCGGGCCGGCGTGCTTGGCCGAGTTCGTCGCGAGCTCGTTGAGGATCATCGAGAGCGCGCCCGCCTGGCGCGGCGAGACGACCGCGCTCGAGGGCGCGATCGAGAGTCGCGTCCGGCCGGCCATCCCGGACGCCTCCAGCGCGAGTCCGACGCTCGTGCTCGCGAGCCTCGAGACCAGCGGCGCCGCCCACTCGGAGCCGGAGAGCAGCTCGTGCGCGGCGAGCAGCGCCTCGACGCGCCGCCGGAAGCGGTCAAACGACGTGCCGTCCAGCCGCTCGCCGGCCGACGCCACCAGCCGCTGCTCGACGTGCATCATCCCGAGGAGCGAGAGCAGGTTGTTCTTCACGCGGTGGTGCACTTCCTTCAGGAGGCGGGACTTGGTCGCAACGTCGGACTGCGCCTGCGCGTAGAGGCCGAGCAGCTGGCGCTCGGCGGCGTCGCGGGCCGTGACGTCGAGCGCGAGCGAGAGCACGGAGACGAGCTGGCCCGACGGATCGAACACCGCCGAGTTGTACCACTCGCAGGTGATGACCCCGCCGTCCCGACGGAGGTTGCGGTTCGTCAGCTGGGTGCTGCGCTCCCTCCGGTCCACCATCGCCGCCCAGAACGCGTCAATCCGTGGCTGGTCCTCGGCGTGGACCAGCGCGAGCTCGGCGCTGCTCCTGCCGACGGCCTGCGCGGAGGACCAGCCGAACACGCGCTCCGCCCGGCCGGCCCACCTCGTGATCCGGAACGTTCGGTCGAACTCCACGACCGCGAGAGGAGAGTTCTGCAGATGCGCCTCGAGCCGCGCCGTGACGTCGCGCAGGCTCGCGCGGGCGCGCTGCTGCACGGCCAGAAGCCCGTCCACCCGGGCGAGCAGCTCCTCGGACGAGAACGGTTTGGCGAGGTAGTCCTGCGCGCCGTGCTGGAGCATCTGCAGGCGCAGCGCGTCGTCCGCCTTCGCGGTCAGCAGGAGGATCGGGACGTCGTCGAAGGACCGGTGGCCTCGGAGCTCGCGGACGAGCTCGTCGCCCGTCATCCCCGGCATCATCACGTCGCTGATGACGAGGTCCGGCTGGAGCGCGAGCGCGCGCTCGAGGCCCTCGCGGC
>CAYHCR010000476.1:0-4139 GCA_964354895.1 uncultured Myxococcales bacterium
CCGGGAACTCCTGCGTGCGCAGCCGCTCGAACTCCTCGGTCGCGGCGCGGGAGGCCACGCTGTCGGAGCCCTCCACGAGCGGGCAGATCACGAAGCCCTGGCGCCCCGCCTCGATCTCATGGCGAAGGTGGGTGAACGCCTCGTGGCGGCGCTCCGGCGGCAGCCACTGGGTGTCGATCGGTGTGCGGCCGGGCGGCATCTCGTCGATGACCGACAGGTCGAGGGGCGGGCTGCCGTAGAGCGTCCCCGCGGCCGGGCCGAAGTCGCCGCCGAGCGGGTTCACGCGCTGGTCGGCGATCGTCGCCATCGGGTTCGCGTCGAAGAAGCCGATCATCCCGGACTCCGCCGCAAAGCGGGCCTGGGAGCGAGCGGAGCGACCCGCTGCGGCCGTGTTGTCCGCGCCGGAGACCGAGATCGCGGCAGCGCCGGAGATCGCCATGACGAGCACAGCCATCATCACGATCAGGAGGCTGAAACCGCGGTCGCCTCGAGCGCCAGCCGATCTTGTGGAAGCAGCCATCTCGACCTCCCGACACGCCCCAGGCCCCAGGGCGATCACAGGTCCACCAGGGTGGACCGCGCGTTGAAAACCTTGAGCTCTGCCTCGGACTCGAACTGGAACATCGGTGAGGTGCCGCGCCCGACTGCCAAAGGCGGGGAGCCGGCCTGCTTGTTGTCGAGGTCGAGCCCGAGCGAATAGAGCGGGTCCTCGCGGCCCGAGTACACCTTGAAGGCCACGCGAACCGAGCGGATCCGCTGGCGGTCGTAGATCAGCCGAATCAGCGAGTTGGGGACCGCCGGGTCGAAGGGCGTCCCGAGCGTGAGCGCGGTGCGCGTCATGCCGTCCAAGCCCGCGGGCGGCGGGTTGACGTACAAATCGGCGCCCACGGGGAGCGGCCCGGCGCCGGTGACGAGTCCCCGCACATCGGGCACGCCAGGGATCCCACCGAAGGTGAGATTGGCCTGCGCTGCGCCCACGCCGATCGCCGTGAGCGGACGGGAGGGGTTGTAGAAGTTCACGGGCGGCGAGAGCAGGAACTGCGAGGTCGTGGCCCAGGCGGCCAAGCCGTTGATCGTGCCCTGCCGCGCGAACAGTCGGTACGAGAAGAGGGTGTGGTCGAAGCGAGCGTCGCACGCGCCCGCGACGGTGGAGTTCTCAGGGTTCGCGGGGTTGCACTTCATCGCGTTGTCGAGGACGACGTTCTCGACCAGCACGCTCCGCTGCGGCGGGAGGACGTTCAGCGCCCCGGTCGCGTCGAAGCCAAACGGATTGAGGATCCGGTCGATCCGCCCACGAACCACGGCGCGGGCGGCCCAGGCGCCGCCGACGGGGTTGCGCACCCGCAGTCCCTCCATGGGCGGATCCACCGCGAGCAGCGGGACGAACTCGTAGGCGATCGTGTTCTCCGGCAGATCCGAGAGCCTCGAGGCGCGGCTCGGTGGCGTCGAACCGGCGACGAACGGACTGTTGATACCGATCTCGGCCGCACCGGCCGGCGCGGTCCAGTTGTTCATCGAGAGGACGATCCGCCAGGGATGTGCCTCGAGGATCGCGGGGCAGGCATAAAGGGTGTTGTCGTGGCGCTGTGCCGCCGGGATGCAGAAGTCGTTGAGGAGATCGTTCGAGTCACCCGCCATGCGGATGTCCCGGAGCATCATGTCGAGGCCGAGCCGCCCCGAGGAGAACGTCGTCGTCGCCTCGATCTGCGTGCCCGAAGCCTGCTGCATGTTCGTGACGGCCGCGAACGCGGCGACGGCGATCAGGCCCGCCAGACCGCCGGCGATGAGGACCTCGATGAGCGTGAATCCATGGGCAGCGGAGCGCATCTGCGATCTCCTCAGTTGCCCTGGAGCGCGCCGGTCACGCGGCGCTCGAGCGCATTGCCATTCGGGCTGAACCACATCACCTTGATGTTGCCTTCGAGGCGGCAGCCCGGTCCGGGACACGTCGAGCCGGTCGGGTTTGAGACCTCGTAGCAGGCCGTATAGAGCTCGCCCTCGCGGTCGAGCACCATCGTGTTCGCGTCGACCCCCGTAGACGAGGTGCAGGTCGGCGCGCGTCGGCCTGTCGGCAGCGCGGGGTGCTCCGCACCGACCCCACCGGCGATGAAGTCGCTCCTGTACCTGGTGTCGACGCTGGACGGCCCTGCGGTCTGCATGTCGAAGGTCGCGGTGCCGCCGGAGTTATAACGGAGCTCGCCGCGGAGGCGCTCGAGCACGTCCTGGCCGACGCTCACCGCGTTCGATTCGCGCCGGGCCTGCGTCGAGCGCTGGGTCGCGTAGGTCATCAGGGGGAAGGTCGCGATCATGCCGATCGCGAGCACGCCGACCGCGACGAGCACCTCGACCAGGCTGAAGCCGCGTGAAGGAGCAGCCGTACGATAGGTAGGATTCATCAGCGACACTCCCAGGTGAGCCCGTCGACGGCCGGACGATAGATGCGCGCGCGACCCGTGACGGGCGCGACGCCAACGGCGAAGAGTGCGCGGAGCTCCGTGGCGGCGCCCAGATCCCGTGAAGGGAGCAGCGCGACGGAGGCGCCATCGGCGAGGTCGACCTCGCCGCTCGGGAAGAAGTTGATCGTCGTGTTCGCCGCGCAGGCCGTACACGAATCGTTCGGCGTCGAGGCGATCGGCGCCTCTTCGGCGCACCGCAGGTCGGTCGCGGGGGCGCTCGCGGCGAGCCCGAACCTCACGCCTCCGAACGAGGAGGCGAGGCACTCACGGACGTAGAGCCGGTCGACGACGCCCGGGTTGAGCGCCTGGCGCGAGTAGACCCGCCAGCCATGCCGGCGGCCTGCATCGTCAGGCGGGCACGTCGGTTCGGCGATGTTGAGCTCCACGGCGACGATCTGATTCGTGCGGGCGGCGATGGCTGAGGCCGAGCGGAGGTCCATCATCAGCTGCCGGGCTGCGGCGGCCGAGCGCTGGGCCGGGAGGCCGGCCTGCAGGTTGACGACGGCCGTCGCAGCGAGAACCCCCAGGATCGTCACGGCGACCATGAGCTCGAGCAAGCTGAAGCCGCGTGCTGGCGTCATCGACTGCATTCGGGGACCTCGAGCGTGGGACCGTAGAGGGAGGGTAGCAAGCGTTATGCCACCACGAAACGGGGGCAACCTGCCGCGATGACTGGAAGAACCCGGGCATCGACCCGACCCGGCCAGCGTCGGATACGCATCTGTTGCGAGGCCATGAAGAGATTTCATAGGGCTGATCGGGCGTTGACAGAGGCCCCTGGGGCCACGGAACCTGACCTTCATGCGGCTCTCCATCGTGATGCCAATCTACAACGAAGCGGCCACCCTCCGAGAAATCGTCCGCCGGGTCGCCGAGATCGAGTTCGACAAGGAGCTCCTGCTCGTCGATGACGGCTCGACCGACGGCTCGAGGGAACTGCTCCAGGCGCTGCACGACGAGGGCCTCGCGGCGTGGCTCGGGCCGGGCGCTCGCGTCGGGCCTGGCGCGGAGGCCAAGGTCCTGCTGCAGCCGGAAAACAAGGGCAAGGGTGCGGCGCTGCGGGCCGGGTTCGCCGCGGCGACCGGCGAGATCGTGGTCATCCAGGACGCCGACCTCGAGTACGACCCCCGGGACATCGCCGCGCTCGTCCGGCCGATCCTCGACGGGAAGGCCGACGTCGTCTTCGGCTCGCGCTTCATCGGGACCCCTCGCCGGGCGCTGTACTTCTGGCACTCGGTCGTCAACAAGGGCCTCACGCTGCTCTCGAACATGGTCAACGACCTGAATTTGACCGACATGGAGACCTGCTACAAGGCGTTCCGGCGAGAGACGATCCTGGACCTCCGCATCGAGGAGGACCGGTTCGGCGTCGAGCCGGAGCTCACCGCGAAGGTCGCGCACCGGCGGCTGCGCGTCTACGAGGTCCCGATCAGTTACGCCGGTCGAACCTACGCCGAAGGAAAGAAGATCGGCTGGAGGGATGGCGTGCGCGCGCTGTTCTGCATCGTGAAATACGGCGTTCGGCGGAGCTGAACTCGGCTACGGCCAGTCCGCGCGCCCGACGACCGCGAGGCCGACCACCGGCGGTGCCACGCGGGTCTCGAGCGCACAGAACAACGGCGCGAGGCGGTCGAAGAGTCGGACTGGACCGCGCGGGAGCGACGTGCGGCGCAGCAGGCGCAG
>CAYHCR010000477.1:0-4138 GCA_964354895.1 uncultured Myxococcales bacterium
CGGTGCGCCTCCGGCCGACGGTCGCCTCGGGCGCGCTCGTCGATTCGGTCCGGATCCCCTCGGACGATCCGGCGCGCCCGCTCGTCGTCGTGCCCCTGACCGCCTCCTCCGTCGATCCGATCGCGGTCGTGCTGCCCACGTCCGTCGATCTCGGCGGGGTCAGCGCCGCGGCGCCCCGCACGTGCGCGACCGTCACGCTCTCCAACGCCGGCACCGGCACGCTCCGCCTCCTGGCCGCCGCGCTCTCGCCCGGCAGCGATCCCGCCTTCTCCCTCGACGCCCCGCCCGCCACGCCGCTCGACGTGCCGCTCGCGGGCCTGCCGCTCTCCGTGTGTTTCACGCGCCAGGCGTCCGGGCCCCGGTCCGGCGCGCTCGCGCTCTCGACGAGCGATCGCCACGCCCCGTCGCTGGTCGTCCCGCTCGCGGCGAACGGCCTCGACGACTGCGGCAGCTTCTTCGCCGACGCGGATCTCGACGGCTTCGGCGATCCCGCCACGGCGACGATCGCCTGCGCGGCGCCGCCCGGCTACGTGGCGGTCGCGGGCGACTGCGACGACGGCCGCGCCGACGTGAACCCCGGCGCCACGGAGCAGTGCGACGGCGTCGACAACCGCTGCGACGGCGGGATCGACGAGGGGCTGCGCGTCACGCTCTTCGTCGACGCCGATCTCGACGGCGCGGGCGATCCGGCCGTGACCGTGCAGGCCTGCGGCCTTGCGCCGGGCCTCGCAGCGACCGGCACCGACTGCGACGACGCCGATCCCCTGCGCAGCCCCGCGGCGGGCGAGCGCTGCAACACGCTCGACGACGATTGCGACGGCGACGTGGACGAAGGGAACAACGGCTGCGGCGGCGCCTGCGCGCTCGCGAACGTGCCGGGCAGCGCCTGCGATGCGCTGGAGGATCTCGACGCCTGCCTCGACGACCTCGCGGCCTGCGCGGGCCCGAACGCCACCGCCTGCACGGACGTCGACTTCGACGGGGACGATGACGGCCACTCGGCCGGCCCGGCCTGCACCGCCGACTGCGACGACGGGGATCCCACGCGCGCCCCGGGCGCGCCCGAGACGTGTAATTCACGCGACGATGACTGCGATCTGGCGATCGATGAGGGCGACAATCCCTGCGGCGGCGCCTGCGCGCTGGCAGACCTGCCCGGCACCGCGTGCGACCTCTTCGGCGCCGCCGAGCTCGACGCGTGCCCCGATGACGCGTTCGTCTGCGCGGGCGCCAACCTGACGACCTGCGTGGACGTCGACACCGACGGCGACGACGACGGCTACGCGAGCGGCGCGGCGGCGTGCGGCGGCGACTGCGCGGACGGCGATCCGGCGCGCAATCCGGCGGCGGCAGAGACCTGCAACGGCGTCGACGACGACTGCGACGGAGAGATCGACGAGGACGGCGGCGGCTGCAACGGGCTCTGCTGCAACGGGGTCTGCACGCCGTCGAGCGCGACGGACTGCGGGGCGTGCGGCGTGGCGTGCAGCGCCGGAATGATCGTCATCAACGAGCTCCACATCGACCCGAACGCCGCCAACGACACGGTCGCCGAGTGGTTCGAGCTCCATAACCCCGGCGCCGTCGCCCTCGACCTGCGCGGCTTCGTCCTGCGGGACCTCGGGGCCGACACGCACACGATCACCTCCGCGGGGCCCGTCTGGCTCCCGGCCGGCGGGCTGGTCGTGCTCGGCATCAACGCGACGCCCGCGACGAACGGCGGGGTCACGCTCGGCTACCAGTACGCGACCCTCGCCCTGGGCAACGCCGGGGACGAGCTGATCGTGCAGGGGTTCGGGACCGAGTTCGACCGAGTGGTCTGGCCCGGCACCTTCGACGTCCTCGGCTCGAGCAAGGAGCTCTCCCGCTCGCGCCAGACCGCCGCGCTCAACAACACCCTCACGAACTGGTGCACCGCCACCGTCGTCTTCGGCGCCGGAGACCGCGGCACCCCCAACGCGCCAAACACCTGCAACCTCTGAGGATGCAACCCCCTTTACACCGGCCGATCCGCCCTTACGTTGGCGGCATGAAACTCGACGCCCACACCACCAAGTCGCAGGAGGCCCTGCGCGACGCGCAGGCGCTCGCCCGGCGTCGCGACCACCAGATGGTGGACGTGGAACACCTCCTGCTCGGGCTGCTCGAGCAGCCCGAGGGGCTCGTCCCGCCGCTGCTGCAGAAGCTCGGCGCGGAGCCGCGGCTCGTGAAGGCGCGGCTCGAGGAGGCGCTCAAGAAGGTCCCGATCGTGAAGGGCGGCGAGGGCTACATCGCCCAGCGGCTGCTGAAGTGCGTCGATCGCGCGGAGGATCTCGCGCGGCAGAAGGGCGACGACTTCACGTCGACCGAGCACCTCCTCGCGTCGATCTGCGAGGAGAAGGACGGCGCCGGCGACGCGCTCAAGAGCTACGGCGTGACCGGCCCCAAGGTTATGGCCGCGATCGACGAGCTGCGCGGCGGCACGCGCGTCACGACCGACAACCCCGAGGCGCAGTACAAGTCGCTCGAAAAGTACGGCAAGGACCTCACGGAGCTCGCGCGCAAGGGCAAGCTGGATCCGGTGATCGGCCGCGACGAAGAGATCCGCCGCATCATCCAGGTCCTCTCGCGCCGGACCAAGAACAACCCCGTGCTCATCGGCGACCCCGGCGTCGGCAAGACCGCCATCGCCGAAGGGCTCGCGCGCCGCATCATCGATGGTGACGTGCCCGAGGGGCTCAAGCGCAAGCGGCTCGTCTCGCTCGATCTCGGCGCGCTGATCGCGGGCGCCAAGTTCCGCGGCGAGTTCGAGGAGCGCCTCAAGGGGGTGATCGCCGAGGTCGTGAAGAGCGAAGGCGAGGTCATCCTCTTCATCGACGAGCTCCACACGCTCGTGGGCGCCGGCAAGGCGGAGGGCTCGATGGACGCCGGAAACATGCTCAAGCCGGCGCTCGCCCGGGGTGAGCTGCGCACGATCGGCGCCACGACCGTCGACGAGTACCGCAAGCACATCGAGAAGGACGCGGCGCTCGAGCGGCGCTTCCAGCCGGTGATGGTCGGCGAGCCGAGCGTCGCAGACACGATCTCCATCCTGCGCGGCCTCAAGGAGCGCTACGAGACGCACCACGGGGTGAAGATCACCGATCCCGCGCTGGTCTCCGCCGCCGTGCTCTCGGACCGCTACATCACCGACCGCTTCCTGCCGGACAAGGCGATCGATCTCGTCGACGAGGCGGCGAGCCGGCTGCGCATCGAGATCGACTCGATGCCGACCGAGCTCGACGAGGTCCGGCGACACATGCTGCAGCTCGAGATCGAGCGGGAGGGCCTGCGCAAGGAGAGCGATCCCGTCTCCGTGGATCGGCTCCGCAAGGTCGAGACGGAGCTTGCCAAACTGACCGAGCAGTTCAGCGGCCTCAAGGCGCACTGGGAGAACGAGAAGGGCGCGCTCGGGAAGATCCGGGCGATCAAGGCGCAGCTCGAGCAGGCCCGGAACGAGGAGGCCGAGAGCGAGCGGCGCGGCGAGCTCAACAAGACCGCCGAGCTGCGCTACGGCAAGCTCCCGACGCTCGCCAAGGAGCTCGACGTGGCGTCCGCGGCGCTGACCGAGCTGCAGAAGAGCAAGAAGATGCTCAAGGAGGAGGTCGACGCCGAAGACATCGCGGCGGTCGTCGCGAAGTGGACCGGCGTGCCCGTGACGCGGCTGCTCGAGGGCGAGCTGCAGAAGCTCGTGCAGATGGAGGATCGGCTCGCGCTGCGCGTGATCGGCCAGCGCCAGGCGATCGAGGCGGTCAGCAACGCCGTCCGCCGCGCACGGTCAGGTCTGCAGGACCCGAACCGACCCATCGGCTCGTTCCTGTTCCTCGGGCCCACGGGCGTGGGCAAGACCGAGCTCGCGCGCGCGGTGGCCGAGTTCCTCTTCGACGACGAGCAGGCGCTCATCCGGCTGGACATGTCGGAGTACATGGAGAAGCACACGGTCGCGCGGCTGATCGGCGCGCCCCCCGGCTACGTCGGCTACGACGAGGGCGGCCAGCTCACCGAGGCGGTGCGCCGCCGCCCGTACGCCGTGGTGTTGTTTGACGAGGTGGAGAAAGCCCACCCGGATGTGTTCAACACGCTGCTGCAAGTGCTGGACGACGGCCGCATCACCGACGGC
>CAYHCR010000478.1:0-342 GCA_964354895.1 uncultured Myxococcales bacterium
GAACTTCTGCAGATCAGGCTGGATCGCGGCCATCCGCTGGGTGAGCCGCGGGCAGACGGTCGGGCAGCGCGTGAAGATGAAGTCGACGAGCAGCACCCGCCCCTTCGTCCGCTCGGGCCCGAAGGGCGCGCCATCCTGGTCGATCAGCGTGAAGGCCGGGAGCGCGCCGAGGCTCGGCAGCGGCGCCATGATCGGGGCGTTGCGCTTGCCGATCTCGACGCCGATCACCCCGAGCACGATCACGGCGAGCAGCGCGAAGGCGACGACGGGGCCCGGGATCGAGCGACCGCGCAGGGGCGCCGTGGCGGGAGGGGGCACGAGGCGCCGAGCCCGATCGACGCG
>CAYHCR010000478.1:352-4137 GCA_964354895.1 uncultured Myxococcales bacterium
CAGCGTGAGCCACGCGACGGAGGCGAGCATCACCGGGAGGGCACATCGGCCAAGGCGCGCGCGCTCGAGGCCGAGGCCCCGGACCGTCCAGCCGAGATAGACGAGGCCGCCGACCAGCGCGACGACGAGGTACGCCGTGCCGAGGATCCCCAGCGCCCACGGCAGCACCGAGACCACCAGCTGCAGCGCTGCCCAGCCGACGATGCGCCGGGTCGTCGCCGCGGGGCCGAGGATCAGCGGCAGCACCCGGATCCCGCCGCGGGCGTAGTCGTCGGCGAGGTAGAGCGCGATCGCGAGGAAGTGCGGGAGCTGCCACACGAACATCAGCGTGAAGAGCGCGAGGCCACCCGCCTCGATCGAGCCGGTCGCCGCGGTCCAGCCGATCAACGGCGGGAGCGCGCCGGGGATCGCGCCGATCAGCAGCGCGTCGGGCGTCGTGCGCTTCATCGGCGTGTAGAGCGCCACATACGTCACCCAGGCGAGCGCGGTCAGCAATGCGGTCGTGGGGTTCACCATCAGCGCGAGCGCGGGCAGCCCGACCGCCG
This sequence comes from uncultured Myxococcales bacterium, assembly GCA_964354895.1. Taxonomy (GTDB): domain Bacteria; phylum Myxococcota; class Myxococcia; order Myxococcales; family Vulgatibacteraceae; genus CAYHCR01. The sequence goes on from CAYHCR010000478.1 coordinate 898, forward strand.
CGAGGCCCAGCCCGAAGGCGAGCGCCAGCCAGGGGGGGACGCGCCGGGCCGCGAGCGGCCGATCGCACGTGCGTCGCATCTTCGCGTCGACGTCGCGCTCGAGCCAGCCGTTGAGCACGCAGGCGCTCGCGACGACGGCAGAGACCTCGAGCAGCGTGATGAGCACCGCCGCGGCCGACGGCCGACCCGGCGCGAGGAAGATCCCGCCGGCCGTCGTCACGGTGACCATCGTCGTGATGCGTGGCTTGGTCAACGCGACGAGATCCCGGGCGAGCGCGACCGCCTGGAGCGGACGAGCGGAGGAGAGCTCGGCGGCGAACGGCGGCGCGCTCACGCGCGGGCGATCGGGCGGGAGGACGGGGGGACGCGGCAGGCCATTGCACTCCTCGCTCCGGAGGGCACGGAGCGGCCGGGGTGATACCGCCGGCGCGCGCGGAGGGTCAAGCGCGGCGACCTGCCGCGGCCCGTGATCAACGCGCCGCGAGCAATTGGGTGGCGCGGAGCGCGGCGAGCACGCCGAGCGCGAGCAGCGCCGCGCCCGTCGCGAAGGGTGCTCCGTCGCCCATCGCGTCGAACGTGACGCCGGCGACCACGGGGCCGATGATCCGGCCGAGCGCGCCGATCGACTGGTTCACGCCGAGCACGCTGCCGAGCGCGTCGGGCGGCGCGGCCCGGCTCACCAGCGACGAGAGCGCCACGCCGGAGAGCGCGTTGCCGACGGCGAGCACGAAGAGCGCCGCGAGCAGCCCCGGCAGCGCGTGGACGAGCGGCATCGCGGCGAGCCCGAGGCCAGTGAAGAGCACGCCGGCGACCAGGAGCTTCGGCTCGCCGAAGCGCTTCTGCAGGCGCCCCACGAGGCCACCCTGGACGATCGCGAGGACCACCCCGACGAAGCCCAGCAGCCAGCCGTTGGCCTGCACCTCGTAGCCGAAGCGCCGGTGGGTGAAGAGCGAGAACGTGGCCTCGAGCTGGGTGAAGCCCGTCGTCGCGAGCAGAAACGTCAGGAACAGCCACGGCAGGACCGGGTGGCCGAACGAGCTGCGCAGCGCCTCCCACCGCGAGACGCGGCGCTTCGCGGCGTCGGCCCGGCGCTCCTTGGGCAACGTCTCGGGGAGCACGAACGCGGCGAGCACCAGGTTGATCACGGCGAGGCCAGCAGCGAAGAACGCCGGCGTGCGCCAGCCGAACGCGGCGAGCGCGCCGCCCGTCGCGGGGCCGAGCACGAACCCCATCCCGAACGCCATGCCGACGAGGCCCATCCCGCGCGCGCGCTGGGTGGGGGCCGTGAGATCGGCCACGCAGGCCTGCGCGGTGGAGAGGTTCGCGTTGCAGAGGCCCGCAAAGGCGCGCGCCGCGAAGAGCCACGGCAGCGAGTCGGCCATCGCGAAGACCAGCATCGAGGCCGCCGAGCCCGCGATGGAGATCAGCAGCACCGGCTTGCGACCCACGCGATCGGAGAGCCGACCCCACACCGGCGCGAAGACGAGCTGCATCGCGGAGTAGCTCGTCATCAGCAGCCCGACGCCGAGCCCGGTGGCGCCGAGCTGCTCGGCGAGCAGCGGCTGGAGCGGCAGGATGAGCCCGAAGCCGAGCAGATCCAGGAAGATCGTGAACGCGACGACGAGCAGCGGCCGGATCGGGAACGGCGGGACGCCAGCGTCTTCGGTCGAGCGGGGGGGGGCGATCATCGGGGGCGCGCACCGTAGGGGCGCTGCCGCCGACCGTCAACCGGAAGCCGACGGGGCCGTCAGGCGGGCGGCAGCTTCGGGAGCGGCCGCGCCGCGTTCGCCTGGTTCCCTGGCAGCGGCGCGAGCAGTCGCGCGACCGGCTGGCCGTTGAGCACGTGCGACGTGACGAGCTCCTTCACGTCGTCGACCTCGACGCCCGCGTACCAGACGCCCTCGGGGTAGACGACGACGCAGACGCCGTGGTCGCACGCGTCGAGGCAGCCGGCCTGCTGTCCGCGGACCCGATCCTGCAGCCCACGACCCGCGAGCTCCTTCTTCAGCGCGTCCCGGACCTGTTCTCCACCCCGCGCGGCGCACGAGGGCCGCGGCGCGCCCTCCGGCCGACGGTTCGTGCAGACGAAGAGGTGACGGGCGTATGTGGGGGGCATTCGCCGGATGTAGCAGCGTGGCGACACACGCGCCACGCCCCGTGGAGAAGGGGAGCGGAGGCTCAAATTGAACTGTGGGTGAGCAGCGTCCCGGCGTGCGACCGAGCGTCGCGCGCAGATGGCGAACGCGCGAAGCGCACGCGTCAACGCGGTGGCACGAGCGAGCTCGCCTCTCACCGTCCGTGCGCGTCACCGGGCCGCCACGCCCACCCGGGCTGTGGACGGTTTCGTCCTGTCGATCGAGGCATCCCCTCGATATCAGGGGCAAACCACAGCGGCTGGGGGTCAGACCCGTACCCGACCACAGCATCTAGCGCCGAACCCGCTTGACGATGCTTTTCGCCGTCTGGTTCTATGCAGCCTCTCGACAACACGCGTCGCCCCTCGGGGGAGAGGGGATCCGCTCCGATAGCGGCCTCGCGGCCTCCCTTCGGGGTGGGTAACCAAAGGTGATCCCGGACCGGGAGTGAAGGACGAACCCGGCCGGTGAATTTGGGAGGTGCAGCCGCTCTGGCGGAGGCACCGTGGATTCTTATTGTTGCTCTGACACGCTTTTGTATCGACCCAATTTCTGCTTTGAAACCCTTCCACCGCATGCAGGGAAGCCGCGGCGCGCCACGCCCGGCCGAGGAGAGACGATGTCGCTGACGGAGCTCGAGACGAAGGAAGGCCGCACCCCCTCGCGCCGCGCCGGTACCGCGGGCGAGACGATCCGCAAGGGTCTCGCGGTGTCGCGCTTCTTCACCACGCCGGGCGTCGACCCGGCCGACGAGCTCGCGTGGGAGCTCCGCTCGGCCGCGATCACCGACGAGACCGGCAAGGTGATCTTCGAGCAGAAGGAGATCGAGGTCCCCAAGTTCTGGAGCGCGCTCGCGACGAACGTCGTCGCGTCCAAGTACTTCCGCGGGGCCATGGGCCCGACCCGGGAGCGCTCGGTGCGCCAGCTCGTCGGGCGCGTCGTCAAGACGATCTCCGCGTGGGGCCGCAAGGACGGCTACTTCGCGACCGAGAACGACGCCGCCGCCTTCGAAGCGGAGCTCGCCCACCTGCTCTACCGCCAGAAGATGAGCTTCAACTCGCCGGTGTGGTTCAACGTCGGCGTCGAGGAGCACCCGCAGTGTTCG
>CAYHCR010000479.1:0-4137 GCA_964354895.1 uncultured Myxococcales bacterium
GCGCAGCGGCGTTCACGCAGGAGTCGGCCATCCCCGCCGAGGCGGTGCGTGACGCGATCGACGGCTCGCTCTTCGGCCACCCCGAGGCGCGCGAGGCCAAGCCCGCGCCGCCGAATGAAGGGACGCTCGCCGAGCTCGAGCGACGCCACCTGCTGGACACGTTCGATCGGCTGGCGGGCAACGTCACGCGCACCGCGCAGGCGCTCGGGATCGACCGCCGCACGCTGCAGCGCAAGCTCAAAGCGCTGGGCCGCGACGCGCCCGAGGAGTGATCAGCGCAGCAGGCGGCCGGCGATCGCGAGCGTGATCCAGCGCGGCGCGAGGTTCGAGAGGTGCACCGTCGCCCAGTCGAGCCAGCCGGGGATGACGACCCGACGGTTGCGCGCGATCCCCCGCAGACCTGCGCGAGCGACGTCCGCCGCGGACGCGAAGACGATCCGGTGGAGCGTGCGCCCGAAGCGGCGCTCGGCGTCCATCCCGGAGACCTCGACGAACTCGGTCGTGGTCGGCCCCGGACAGAGCGCGGTCGCGTGGACACCTGTGCCGAGCAGCTCGTGCCGCAGCGCCTCGGTGAACGGCACGACGTAGCTCTTGGTCGCGCAGTACGTACCCATGCCGGGGCTCGTGAGCCACGCGGCGACGGAGCCCACGTTGAGCACGCCGCCGCGGCCCCGCTCGATCATGCCGGGCAGATAGCGGCGCGTGAGGAGCGTCAGGACGCGCACGTTGAGATCGAGCATCTCGGCGAGGCGCGCGGGCTCCGACGCCACGAAGCGGCGCACGAGGCCGAAGCCGGCGTTGTTGAGCAGCAGATCGCACGACGGGACCTCCGCGAAGAGCGCCTCGTCCGCGCCGGGCGTCGAGAGGTCGAGCGCGATCACCAGATGGCTGCGCCCCGGCGCGGCAAGCTCTGCCGCGAGCGCGTCGAGCCGCTCCCTTCGACGCGCGACGAGCACGAGATCGTGCGTCGCCGCGAGCTGGCGGGCGAGCTCGGCGCCGATCCCGCTCGAGGCGCCGGTGATGATCGCGCGCGGGCGCGCCGTCGGGTCAACCACAGGCGGCCACGCAGGTCCCCAGCTCGCACCAGCCGGCACACTCGCGCGCCTGCACGCAGACCGCGCCCGCGTCCCGCTTCGCCTCGCAGCGCCCCACGTCGTTGCAGAAGTCGTCTCGTCCGCAGCCTTCGGTGCAGGCGGCGCCCCGCGGCGGGAGCGGCTCGCAGGTCTCGCCGCCGCAGAGCAGGCCGATGCCGCAGCCCGCGAGGCAGCTCTCTCCCGCGTCGCCGCGCGGCTCGCAGTGCATCCCCGCGCCCGCGATCGCCGCGCGGCAGACGGTGCCCGAGGTGCACTGGCGCGCGCTCTGGCAGGCGCTGCCGGCGCGCAGCTTGAACTGGCACGTGCCGTCGCAGTAGCGGTCGCTCGCGCAGACGGGGCCAGCGGTCTCGTCGCAGGCTGCGCCGTTCGCGGCCATCCCCCGGCAGCGCCCGCTCCGGCAGGCGAGGCCTGGGGCGCACGCAGGGCCATCTGTCGTCGAGCAGGCCTGGTCCTCTGCTGCCCAGGCCAGACACCCGCCGCGCAGACATGCGCCCGCCGCGCAGTCCGCGTCGAAGGCGCACTCGGCACCGGGCTGGCTCATCGGCCGGCATCGGCCGGGACAAGCCGCGCCGATCTCGCAGCGGAGGCCGTCCGCGCACTCGAAGCTGTCGCGGCACGCGCCGTCCAGCGCCACGAGCGGCACGACGAAGCCGCACGGCTCTGCGATCGGGTCGGCCGGGCTGCAGGTCGCGAGCGCGATCGTGGCGAGACAGGCGTCGAAGGCCGCCTCGTCGAACGCGGCGCGCCCCTCCTGCACCGCGACGATGTACGGCACGGGATCGACGAAGTACGCGCCGCAGCGGGCCACCTCATCGACGCCGACGACGAGCGAGCAACGCGCGAAGAGCTCGCAGATCGCCGCGCCGATCTCCGGCGACCGAAGCGCCAACCGTTCGGCCGGGGTCGGACCGAGACCGCCGGCGCCGCCGACACCGCCTGCACCGCCGGACCCACCGAGCCCTCCTGCACCGCCAGCCCCACCGAGCCCGCCGGCCCCACCGCTCGCCATTCCGCCTGCGCCGCTGCCCGCAGCGCCACCTGCGCCGCTGCCCGCCGCGCCGCCTGCGCCGCTGCCCGCAGTGCCACCTGCGCCGCTGCCCGCCGCGCCCCCTGCGCCGTTGCCCCCCGTGCCGCCCGCGCCTTCGACGACGCAGCGCCCCTGCGCGCAACGCTCCCCGACGAGGCAATCGCCGTCGGCCGCGCAGTCCGACGCCTCGACCTCGACCGGCGCGGGCTCCGCGCACGAGACGAACGAGAGCACCGCCCAGGGTGCAGCAAACCTTCCTAGGTGCCGCATGGGACTCTCCTCCCGACGGGGCCGCTTCACGGGCTGCAGCCTCGGCTGCCGCCCGCCTCCCGTCCACCCGCGGCTCGCGCGAAGGCCCGCGCCGGCGGGTGGGCCGTGATCAACCGAGCAGGAGGCGGACCGGATTCTCGAGGTGCTGCTTCACGCGCTGGAGGAAGCGGGCGCCGACGGCGCCGTCGACGAGCCGGTGATCGCCGGAGTACCCGAGCCGCATTCGAGTGCCGACGGCGAGCTGGCCGTTGACCACGACGGCCTCCTCGCGGACCTTTCCGACCGACACGATCGACGCCTGGCCGGGCGAGACGATCGCGTAAAAGTGCTCGATCTCGAACATCCCGAGGTTCGAGACGGTGATCGTCGCGCCGGTGAATTCTTCGGGCTTGAGCTTGCGGTCGCGGGCGCGGCCGGCGAGCTCCTTCACCTGCCGGCCGAGCTCGCCGATCGTCAGCCGCTCGGCCGAGCGGACGACGGGCGTGATCAGGCCATCGTCGAGCGCGGTCGCGAAGCCCAGATCACACGTCGTCGGGAGCTCGATCGTCGACTCGTCCACGAAGCGCGCCTGCACGGAGGGGAATTCCAGCGCGGCCAGCGCCACCGCCTTGAGGACCAGATCGTTGGGCGAGAGCGGCGCCTCGGCCGCCTTCGCCTCGGCGCGCAGGCGCATCGCCGCGGCCATGTCGACGTCGAGCGTCAGGTAGAAGTGCGGGATCTCCGCGTTGCTCTGCGCCATCGCGCGGGCGATCGCCTTGCGCATCTGGCCGAGCGGCTGGCGGGTCGGCGCCGCGATCGGGCCACGACTCGGCCGCCCGCCCGCGGGCACCTTCGCTGACTCGACGTCCGCGCGGGTGATCCGCCCGGCCGGCCCCGAGCCGGCGATCGACGCGAGCGCGACGCCCTTCTCCGCGGCGAGCTTGCGCGCGACCGGCGTCGCCCGGATCGGCCGACCGTCGGCGCCGTCCCCGGCCGCGGGGAGCGCCTGCGCCAGCCCTGCGCCCATGCCCCACGTGTAGCCGGGGATCTCGCCGGCGACCGCGCCGACCTCGTACGTGACGCGAGCCGAAGGACCCTGCGCGGGCGCGGCAGCAGGCGCCGGAGCCGCCGTCGGCGCCGCAACGGGCGACGTCGGAGCAGCGACCGGCGCGGCCGTGGGCACGGCGGGAGCCGGAGCAGCGACCGGCGCCGCGACGCTGCCCGCGATCGCCTGCCAGTCGTCCCCGACCCGGCCGATCACGCCGATCACCGCCCCGACCTTCGCCGGGGTCCCCGCCGCCACGATCACCTTGAGCAGCGTGCCCGACTGGTACGCCTCCATCTCGAGCGTCGCCTTGTCGGTCTCGATCTCCGCCAGCGGCTCGCCCGCCTTCACGAGCGCGCCCTCGGCGACGAGCCACTTGCGGACTGTGCCCTCCTCCATCGTGTCCGACAGCTTCGGCATCTGGATCGCGCTCGCCATGGCTACCTCCGCCCCTGCAGGGCGAGCTTCACGCAGCGCACGACCGACGCGGCGTCGGGCCGCGCGAGCTTCTCGAGCGTGTGGGCGTACGGCATGGGCACGTCTGCGCCCGTCACGCGCAGCACCGGCGCGTCGAGCACGTCGAAGCAGGCGCGCTGCACGATGTCGGAGATGGTCGCGCCGACGTTGAAGTGCGCCCAACCCTCCTCGACCACCACGCAGGCGCGCGTCTTCATCACGGAGCGGACGATCGTGCCCTCGTCGAGCGGCCGGATCGTCCGCAG
>CAYHCR010000480.1:0-4128 GCA_964354895.1 uncultured Myxococcales bacterium
TTCGCGCCCGACGAGGCGCTGGCCTGGAAGCGGTTCGGCGAGGAGCTCTACGAAGTGCTCGGTGACGGGCGGTGGCAGATGCTGGCGGCGAGCCACGCCGGGGTGTCGATCCGGCAGCTCGCGGCCCGCCTGGCGCGGCCGCACACCACCGTTCACGCCGAGCTGCAGCACGCGACCGCCGTGATGCAGCGACTCCTGCTCGAGCACGAGCTCGCGGCGTAGCGAACCCGACGCGCCCCCTCCGGCCCACGCCCGGAGGGGGCCGTCCCTAGCCGCGACCCCGCCGCGCCGCCTCGCGCAGGAGTGCCGCGATCGCAAAGCGCTCCGCTTCGAACGCCTCCTGCGCGGCGTCCTCGCGCGCCTTCGCCACGCGACTCGCCCGCGTGGCGCTCGCCGGATCTTCGTTGTGCACGAGGGGCGGCGCGAGCGCCTCGACGGCCTCTGCGCGAACGACGTCCCCGGCGGCACGAAGCGCATGGGCGAGCAACAGGCGCGCCTCGATCAACTTCGCCGGAGGGGGCTTGAAGAGCGTGGCGCGATTCGCCACGAGCGCATCGCACGCCACGACCCATCGTTCGAGCCGCGCCACGGCCGCCTGCACCTGACCGTCGAGCAGCTCTGCCAGCGCCAGCTCCGGCGTCGCCTCCGCACGAGGCGGCTCGCCCAACCAGCGCCGCATCTCGTCGCGACGCGAGGACGCCTCGTCGCTGTCGACCTCGGCACGGAGCCGGCCGAGCACGACGTACGGGCGTCGCTGGAGGAGCGCGAGCTGGACCTCGAGCCGCTCCACACGCCGCGCGATGGCCCCGTGCCGCTCTCGCTTCGCCTCCAGCCGACGTCGCGCCTCGATCGTCGCGCCTTCGGCCTCCCCCAGCGCACCGGCGGCGATCGCGGCAGACGCGAGCTCCGCGAGTCGGCGAACGACGCAGCTGGCGCTCCGCCTGTCCTGCGGACAGAGGCGCTCGAGCTCTCCCTCCAGCGGGACCAGCTCCCGGAGGTCCGCGAGGGACGCCCTTCCCCCCCGACCGAAGCGGCCCGGCTGCGAATCGGGATCGAGCAGCCGGATGAGCTCCCGCAGCGGCGCCGGGTCGTCGGGGCAGGCGGCGCAGAGCGCCCGAAGGCCGTCGGCCGCTTCGCGACGCAGCCCATCGCCCTTGTCGACCTCACCGCCAGCGATCCAGGCGTCTCCGATTCGCTCGAGCGTCAGCGCGACGTCGAGCCGGGACTCGAGCTGCGTCACTGCGAGCGACCGATGGAGCGCGAGGCTCTCCTCGAGCGGCGCCCGAAGCTCGGCGAGCTTCGCGCGACGCCCGGTCGCGACGTGGGCCAGCACCACGGCGAGGTCGCGCCGCGCCACGGGATCGAGCGGTCGGCGCTCGAGCCGAGCCCGCGCCCACGCCTCGGCCTCGCCGATCGAGCCGCCACGCCCGGCGGTGCCCTCCGAGCTCGCGTGCAGCAGTGCGGCGCGGATCGCCTCGCGCTCGAGCGCCGGACACGACGGATCGAGGGCGAGCAGCGTGCGCCGCAGGGCCTGACTGCCTGCGAGCCGGGGGTTCGAGATCCGCGGCGGCTCGTCCCGCGCCAGCAGCTCGTGCGTCCGCGCGAGGGCCCGGGTGAAGTCGGCGCGCTCCGGCCAGCGGGCGTGCGCGTCGAGGAGCGTCTGGAGGTTTGCGAAGAGCGCCGAGCGGCCGTGCAGCGGCCCGCTCCCGAACTCGTAGGCCGCGATCCGTTCGCGGATCGCGAGCAGTCGCCAGCCGGCGGGCGTCGCGGGATCGGCCGCCGACGGCAGCGCGCGGACGGTGGTCAGGGCATCGAGCAGGGCCTCCGACGGGTCGAGGCCAGCGGCCATTCGGGCGCCGGCGAGCGCGCAGAGGGCCGAAGCGCGAGCCAGCGGCTCCCCTGGGAGCTGGAGCCGCAATGCTTCCTCCGCTGCCTCGATCGCGAGGGGCAGCTCGCCCGCGACGCCCCTCGCGATCCGAACGGCGTCCAGCACGTCGAGGCGCCGCAGCGCCGTCGCGTCGCGGGACCGCTGCAGTGCTTCCTCCGCGAGCGCGAGCGCCCGTGCTGGATCGCCGAACCGCGCCTCGTTTCGTGCGAGCGCCGCCTGGGCGCGCAACAGCGCGTCGACGTCCGGAAGCCCGGCCTCGATCGCCCGCGCGCAGGCTGCGTGCGCGCATCGCAGCAGCGCGATCTCCTGCTCGCCGGTCGACAGCGTCGACGGGCCGCGCTCGTCGGCCGGGGCGCCGACCGCCTCGTGCAACGCGAGCGCCGCAGCGAGCCGCTCGGCGGGCGGTGCCCATGCGTCGAGGTGGTCCTCCTCGAACCCCTGCGCGAACGAGCGCTCGCGATGACTCGCTTCGGGGGCGGAGGGCACGGGCTCCTCGTGGATCGAGAGCATTTCGAAGCCTCGGTTGATCAGGGTCACAGGCTCTCCACGGCGAAACGTCGCGCCTCCGTGAGGACCGCAGGCGGGGGCCCTGCGTCCCAGCCGTCGGACGCCACCGCGGCCAGCGCGACCGTGAGCGCCTCGACGCACGGCAGTCGCGCGCGGCGCATCGCGTTGCGCCGTACGTACTCGAGCATCTCGAGGCGGCTCTCGTGCGCCTCGGGCGCCTCCGACGGCGCGATCGGCCCGAACGCTTCGTGCGCCCGCCGGAACCAGCCCGCCGCACGACGCGTGTCGCCCTGCCGCAGCGCGAGCCCGGCGAGCAGCAGTGCGGTCTCCGCGCGATTGATCAGCTCTCCTGGGGCCTCACCGTCCACCCCGCGTCGCAGGCGGTGCGCCTCCTCGAGCTCACGCCTCGCCTCCGGCAGCCGCCCCTGCGCCTGACGCAGCAGCCCGCGATCGACGAGCGCCGTCGCGAGCCGCTCCTGCGCCGATTCGCCCGCGAGCAGCGTGCGGGGATCGAGTTCGAGGCGCGCCCGCAGGTAGCCCTCGGCTTCGGTGAACTCACCCCGCACGATCGAGAGGCGCGCGAGGCGCAGCAGGAGAATTGTCTCGGCCCGGGCGTGCTCGGGGAGGCCGCGTTCGGCCCCCGCCCGGAAGCACGCCCGCAGCCGCCGCAGGATCGGCATCGAGAGGGTGCCGTGCTCGAACGCGCTGACCGCCTCCGACGCCCGCAGCGTGCGCAGCGTCCGTTTCGCGAGCGCCTCCGGGCCGGACGCCCGCACCTGGCGGCGCAACTCCCAGAGCATGCGGGCGAGCGCCGAGCGCACCGACGCAGCATCACCGAAGCGCGCCTCACGGCGAACCGCGAGCTCGAGGAGGCGCAGCCGGTGCTCGGCTCGCTCGGCCGGCTGGAGCTCGTCGGGGGTGCGCTCGAGCCTGTCGAGCAGATGCGCGCCGAGCCGGACCGCCTGCGGGACGAAGGCCCCGGCGATCGCGCGGCGTACGAGCAATTCGACGCGCTCGTAGTACGACGACGCGTGGCCAGTGAGCAGCTTTGCCGCGTGCGGCAGCTCTTCGACGAGCCGGACCGCCTCGTCGAGCGCGGCCTCGCGCCGGGGCTTCTCGTCGTCGCAGAACAACGCGTACATCGTCGCGAGCAACCGCAGGCGCGCGGGCAGGTGGTCCGGGGCGACCGCGAGCGCCGCGCGCAGGTGGACCGCGACCTCGTGCAGCAGCGCCGGATCGTTCGCCCGATCGGAGCCGTCGAGCAGCATCGCCCAGAGCGCCTCGATCTCGGGCCGCCGCGCCTCGCGCTCGGTGCCGCAGGCGAGGAGCTCGACGAGCTCCCGCTGGTCGCGCGCCGCGGCCGCCCTGTCTCCCTTCCACGTCACGCGGCGTCGCAGGGTCAGCGCTTGTACGAGCCGCTCGAGCACGTCGACCCGCGCGGGTTCGCGCTGGTGCAGCAGGCGCAGCCGCTCGATGGACTCGGCGAGGCTCGCCGGGCCGTCGCCCCGGATCGTGTCGAGCAGCGCGAGCTCGAGATCGACTCGTGCAGGCTCCGCGGCGACTTCTTCGCGCAGGCGAGCCACGGTCGCTTCGCGCGCCCGGCCGACCGGGAGCCGCACGACGTAGGGCGCCCGGATCGCGCCGAGGTCCGCAGGCCACCTCGACGGCTGCGCGCTCGGCGTGCTGCGGAGCTGCTCGGCGCAATCATGCAACATTTTCAGCGTATGCGCCTG
>CAYHCR010000481.1:0-4105 GCA_964354895.1 uncultured Myxococcales bacterium
CGGGGTCTCGCGGCGGCGGTGCTCTCTGCAGCTGCATGGCTGTACGCCAGCCCCGCGGCCGCCGGCGACGTGCTGACCGTGCGCGACGGCTCGGGCAGCTCCATCGGCCGGATCGACGCGGACGGCACGGTCCGCGGCGGCTCCGGCTCTTCCCTCGGGCGCATCGAGCCCGGCGGGACTGTACGCGGCGGCTCCGGCGGCTCCATCGGCCGGATCGACGCGGACGGCACGCTGCGCAACGGCTCGGGCAGCTCGATCGGCCGCCTCGACGCGGACGGCACGCTGCGCAACGGCTCGGGCAGCTCCATCGGCCGCCTCGACGGCTGCACGGTGCGCAACGGCTCGGGCTCGTCGGTCGGCCGGTTCGACGGCTGCGCGGCCACCGATCGGCCGGCGATGGCGGCCTACCTGTTCTTCTTCACCCCGCTGCATCACCGCTGACGGCGGCCTCGCCCACCACGCCGAGCGCGGTGACCTCGTTCTTGTTCGCGTCGAGCTGGCGGACGAAGCCCGCCGGCGCGTGGCGGGCGAGCACCGCCCAGACCGCGTCGAGCAGCGCGTAGTCCTCCGTCCCGCGAAACTTCACGCTGACGACGAAGCGGCGGCAGAGCCCGCACGCGAGCCACTTCTCCAGCAGCTCGAGCGAGCGCTGCGGGAACGCGATCACGTCGCAGACGAGCCAGTCGACCGGGCCCTCCGGCGTGAAGGCGAAGGCGTCGCCGCGCACGAAGTCGAGCCGCGGATCGCGCATCAGATCGTCGCGGAGCGGCGCCCGATCGACCGCCGTGACGCGCGCGGCGCGGGAGAGCGCGACGTGGCTCCAGCCGCCCGGCGAGGCGCCCAGATCGACCACCGTCTCGCCCGCCAGGATCCGCACGCCGAGGCGCCGCTCCGCCTCGAGCAGCTTCTGGTATGCGCGCGACGGCGGCCTTGGATCGCGCGGCACGTCGATCGTGCCGAGCGGCGCGGCGGAGAGCGACGGGCCGAGCGTCGCGCGGACGCCCGGCGGCGCGATCGAGAGCCACGCGTGCACCGGATCGAGCAGCAGCAGCTGCACGGCCGTCTCACTCTGCGTGAAGTCTGCGTTCACAGGGAGCATCCGCCGCAGCAGGGCGCGCCGACGCTTCTGCAGCCGCTCCCCGAGCGCCTCCGCCACGAGCGCGGCCCGCCCCGGCTTGACCGGCCCGCCGGGGATCGCCAGCGCGTGGAGCCGCCACTCGGCCGGCACGCGCGGCTCTGCCTCGATCAGCGCGGCGAGCACGCCGTCGGCGATCGCGCCGATCGAGGCGCCCTCCACCGCGCGCGGCTCGGGCAGGAGCTGGCGCGCGAACGCGAGGCGGGGCGCCTGCGTCAGCGCGGCCCGCGTCACGAGCGAGACGTCGGGGGCGAGCGCGCGCACGCTCGCGCCGGGCTCCGTGCGCGCGAGCTCGTCGGCGAGCGCGACGGCGTTCTCGGCCCGGTGCAGCGCGATCATCGAGCGGACGGGGGCGTTCACGAGGCGAGCTTCGCGAGGCGCGCGGCGGCGGCGGCGAGCGTCTCGTCGCGCTTGCAGAAGGCGAAGCGCAGGAGCCGGCGGCCGTCCGACGGATCGGCCGAATAGAACGCGGTGGGCGGGATCGCCGCGACGCCGTGGCGCGTGGTCAGCGTGCGCGCGAAGCTTGCGTCGTCCTCGTTCGAGTGGCGCGAGAAGCCGGCGAGCACGAAGTACGCGCCCTCGGGCACGAGCGGATCGAAGCCTGCCTCGCGCAGGAGCGTGAGCAGCTTTGCGCGCCGCCCCTCGTAGTCGCGGCGCAGCTGCGCCAGATACCCCTCCCCCGGCACGAGCGCGTCGAGCGCGACGGCGACGGCCGCCTGCAGCGGCGTGACGACGCTGAAGGTGAGGAACTGGTGCGCCGCCTGGACCGCGTCGACCAGCGCCGCGGGGCCGACCGCCCAGCCGACCTTCCAGCCGGTCACCGAGAAGCTCTTCCCTGCCGAAGAGAGCGTGAGCGTGCGCTCGCGCATGCCGGGCCGCGAGGCGAACGGCACGTGGCGCGCGCCGTCCCACGTCAGGTGCTCGTAGACCTCGTCGGAGAGCACGTGGAGGCCGTGGCGCTCGACCACGGCGGCGACGGCGTCGAGCTCCTCGGCGGTGAAGACGCGGCCCGTGGGATTGTGCGGCGTGTTGAGCACGAGCCACTTGGTCCTTCGCGTGACGAGCCGCTCGATCGCGTCGGCGTCGAGCGCGAAGTCGGGGGCGCGCAGCGTGCAGTAGCGCGGCACGCCGCCCGCCATCGCGAGCGCCGCCGGATAGGCGTCGTAGAACGGCTCGACGAAGATCACCTCGTCGCCGGGGCCCACGGTCCCGAGCAGCGCCGCCGCCATCGCCTCCGTCGCGCCGCTCGTGACGACGACCTCCGTCGCGGGATCGAACGAGAGGGCGTGCAGGCGCGCGTACGAGCGCGCGATCGCCTCCGTCAGCGCCGGCAGCCCGCGCGAGCGCGCGTACTGGTTGCGGCCCGAAGAGATCGCCTCGCGCGCCGCCTGCAGCAGCCACTCGGGGCCATCGAAGTCCGGAAAGCCCTGCGCCAGGTTCACCGCGCCGTGCTCGTTCGCGAGGCGCGTCATCTCCGTGAAGATCGTCGTGCCGAAGGGCGCGAGGCGGTCGTGCGTACGCAGCGTCATCGGTGGGGTCGAGCTCCTCGTCCGCCCGTCGGCGGCACGTCGACGCGGTGCAGCAGCGCCAGGGCCGCGGATCCTGCGGAGGCGGCGCCGAGGCCGTCAAGGACCCGACCCACGGAAAATGGACGCCTCGTGACCGGGACGCTACGCTCTTCGTGTTTTCTGCACGCGCGGGTCCGGCCTCTCGGGCCCCCGTCCGTCCGAGGACATGTCACGCGATGCCGGGCCGCTTCGACGAAGACGACGACCGCGACGAGGTCGAGAAGACCATGCCGGGGATCCTCGCGCTCGAGGACATCCCGCGGATACAGAAGCCCTCGGTGCTCGAGATGATCCGCGGCCCCGGTGCCCCACACCCCTTCGTCCTCAACGGCCCGCGCATGATCATCGGCCGCACCAGCGCCGCCGACATCCAGGTCGACTCCGCGGAGCTCTCGCGCCAGCACGTCGCGCTCGTGCAGAGCGGGGCCGAGTACCGACTGGAGGATCTCGGCAGCCGGAACGGCACCTACCTCAACGGGCTGAAGATCCACGCGGCGACGCTGCGCGAGGGCGATCAGATCCAGCTCGGCGACGTGATCTTCCTGTACCACGAGGGTCGCTGATGGCCCTCTTCGTGCGCTTCTGGGGCACGCGCGGCTCGATCCCGACCCCCGGCCAGCGCACGCAGCGCTACGGCGGCAACACCTCGTGCGTCGAGATCCGCGCCGGCGAACACCTCGTGGTCTGCGACGGCGGCACGGGGCTGCGGGAGCTCGGCGTCGATCTCATGCGGCGCGTCCCGCCCGGCACGCCGATCACCGCGCACCTCTTCTTCAGCCATCCCCACTGGGACCACATCCAGGGCTTCCCGTTCTTCACGCCTGCGTACCTTCCGACGAACACCTTCTCGGTCTGGGGCGCGACCAAAGGCGACCGGAAGATGTACGACCTGCTCTCCGGGCAGATGGAGTCGGCCTACTTCCCGGTCTCCTTCCACGACCTCGGCGGCCGCATCCACTCGCGCGACTTCGAGAAGGATCTCGCGGCGATCGACGGCCTCAAGGTGCGGATCTTCCGCCAGTTCCACCCGGGCGGCAGCCTCGGCTTCAGCTTCGAGTGGCGCGGCAACAAGATCGTCTACGCGACCGACAACGAGATCGACCAGACGCTGGAGAACAAGGAGTCGGTCGAGCGCGACGCCTCGCTGATCCGCCGCGCGCCCGTCGAGCTGCTGGAGTTCCTCAAGGACGCGGATCTGCTGATCGCGGACGGCCAGTACACCGACGAGGAGTACCCCAAGAAGATCGGCTGGGGTCACCCGCGCGCGACGACCGTCGCCGACGTCGCGGTGATGGCGAACGTGAAGCAGATCGCCATCTACCACCACGACCCGATGCACTCGGACGCCGACGTCGATCGCCTGATCGAGGTCTGTCAGGAGCGGGTCCGGCAGCACAAGGGC
>CAYHCR010000482.1:0-4103 GCA_964354895.1 uncultured Myxococcales bacterium
GGTCGCCGCCGCGCAGCGCGAGCGTCCCGGCGATGACCAGCGCAACCGTGGCGGCACCGACCGCGGTGGCGCGCGGCCGCAGGCGGTGGTGGCGCAGCGCGACGACGGCGATCGCGGCGGTTGCCACGGCGAACCCGGCGAGCGCTGCCACCGAGGCCGAGAGGACGAGGCCGACTGCGCCGGCCAGCGTCGCCAGCGCGACCAGCCGCCGGCCGCCCACCAGCGACGCCCCCAGCGCCAGCCCGCCGAGGCCGATCGAGAGCGCCATGCCCGACAGCGCGGCGAAGTCGAGCTGGCCGAGGAACGACGGCTGCCGGCTGCCGGCGCCCCAGCCGCCCGCGATGCCGGCGCCGAAGAACTGCGCCAGCCCGACCGTCGAGGCGATCGCCGCCCAGCCGGCCACGGTCCAGAGGAGCAGGCGCAGCTCCGCTCGCCCGCGGACGAGCAGCGGCACCGCGAGGGCGAGCGCCGCGTACTCGCTGAACTTGAGCGACGAGACGAGGTGGGTGCCGGTGCGGCTGCGCGCGACGCCGAGCAGCAGGAAGGCGGCGGCGGCGATCCAGATCGGAAGGCCGGCGCGCAGCGGCCGCAGACGGGTGCGCACGGCCGCAACCGCCGCGAGCGCGGCGGCGGCGAGGATCGCCAGATCGGCCAGGGTGATGGTGACCGAAGGGCCGACGTCGACGACGAACGCCGGCTGATAGTCGATGTGGAGGAAGACGATCGGCAGCGCCGCGGCCAGCGCGAGCGCGGGCCAGAAGGCGGCGACGCTGCTCAGGTTGCTCCGGGCCGTCAAACGGACGGCACTATACTGGCGCGGCTCGACGGGCAGCGCTCCCGCCCCGCCCGGTCGGGCACCCAGGCACCGCCATGAAGGTTCTCGTCGTCTCCGGTATCTGGCCGCCCGATGTCGGCGGCCCTGCGAGCCACGCCCCCGAGGTTGCTCGCTTCCTCGGCGACCGCGGACACGAGGTCGAGGTCGTCATCACGGCCGCTGCGCAGCCGGCGCCGGAGGCGTTCCCGGTGCACTGGGTGTCGCGCGCGCACCGCCCTGGCGTCAGGCACGTCCTCGGCGTCCGTCTGATCCGCGCGCGCGCGCTGCGCGCCGATGTCGTCTACACGACGGGGACGTTCGGGCGCAGCGCTGCGGGCGCCACGCTCGCCGGGACGCCGTTCGTCGTCAAGCTCACCGCCGACCCGGCCTACGAGCGCGCCCGCCGCCGCTCGATCACCGAGATCGGCCTCGCCGACTTCCAGCAGGGCGGCGGCGGCCTCCAGCTGAGGCTGCTGCGCTTCGCCCGCGACCAGGAGCTGCGCCGGGCCGCCCACGTGGTCTGCCCCAGCGCGTACCTCCGTGAGCTGGCGATCGGCTGGGGGCTGGAGCCCGACGCGGTCTCGGTGCTGCCGAACCCGACGCCGCCGCTGCCGGAGCTGCCGCCCCGCGCCGAGCTCCGCGCGCGGCTCGGCGCCGGCGACGGGCCGCTGCTCGCCTTCGCCGGCCGGCTGACGGCGCAGAAGGCGCTTCGCGTCGCGCTCGAGGCGGTCGCCGCGAACGAGGGCGTGACCCTACTCGTCGCCGGCGAGGGGCCCGAGCAGCCGGAGCTCGAGGCGGCAGTCGCCGAGCTGGGGCTCGCCGGCCGCGTCCGCTTCCTCGGGCCGCTGCCCCGGCGCGGCGTGCTCGAGCTGTTCCGCGCCGCCGACGCCTCGATCCTCTCGTCGAGCTGGGAGAACTTCCCGCACACCGTCGTCGAGGCGCTCGCCGTCGGAACGCCGGTGCTGTCGACCGCGGCGGGTGGCGTCGCCGAGGTGGTGACGGACGGCGTCAACGGCCTCGTCGTCCCGGTCGGCGACACGCCCGGGCTCACCGCTGCGGTGCGCCGCTACTTCGCCGACGCCGCGCTGCGCGAGCGGCTGCGCGCCGCCGCCGTGGCGTCGGTCGTCGACTATCGGCGCGAGCGCGTGTTCGGGAGGCTCGAGGAGATCCTCGTCGCGGCGGCGCTCGGCTCCGGCGCCGAGCTCCCGTGAAGCGGCGCCTCCTCATCGCGGGGCGCAACCGCTACAGCTTCCCGCTGTCGCCGAGCCTCCAACGCAAGTTCGCTGCGCTCGACGAGGTGTTCGAGCTGCGCGTGCTCGCCACCGGCCTCGAGCCCGGCGTCACCGCGCACGGGTACTTCCGCCTGGTGCCGCCGCAGCGCCCGCGCCTGCTCGACGGCGCGCTCTTCTACCTGCTGCTGCCGTTCCGCAGCGCGCGGCTCATCAGGGAGTTCCAGCCCGACGCGATCCACACGCAGAGCGCCTACGAGGCCGGTGCCGTGCTGATCGGCCGGAGCCTCGCCCGGAGCCGCGCGAAGGTCGTCGTGGACGTGCACGGCGACTGGCGGACGCTCTCCCGCATGTACGGCTCGCCGCTGCGGGCGCTGATCCGCCCGCTCGCCGACGGCTGGGCGGCGACGGCGATCCGCCGCGCCGACGGCGTGCGCACCGTCTCGGGCTACGGGTCGCGGCTCGTGCGCGAGCTCGGGCGTGAGCCGGCGGCAGAGTTCCCCGCCTTCATGGATCTCGGCCCGTTCGTCGCCACGCCGACGGCACCGCTGCCGCAGGCCGCTTGTCCGCTCTTCGTGGGCGTGCTCGAGGTCTACAAGAACATCGACGGCCTCGCCGACGCGTGGCGTCGTGCGGCGCCGCGGCTGCCGGGCGTCGTGCTCCAGCTCGTCGGTGACGGGACGCGGCGCGACATCGTCGAGCGGCTGCTCGCCGACCTGCCGGAGCAGACGCGCTGGACGCCGCAGCTCCCACCAGACGGCGTCGTCGCCGCCATGGACGCGTCGACGTTCCTCCTGCTGCCGTCGCGGTCCGAGGGGATGGGCCGTGTCATCGTCGAGTCGCTCGCGCGCGGCCGCCCGGTGCTGGGCGCCCGGGTGGGCGGCATTCCGGAGCTGGTCGAGGACGGCAGCAACGGCCTGCTCGTCAACCCGGAGGACACGGCCGGGCTGGCCGACGCCATCGTCCGCCTCGCCGGCGACCGCGCCCTGCTGGAGCGCCTCGCCGCCGGCGCGCGCGCGAGCGTCGAGCCGTGGCTCGCCACCCCCGAGCAATACGCGGCCCGCATGGGCGAGCTCGTGGAGCGCGTGCTCGGCCGGCCGTAGGGCCGCGGACGGGGACGCTGACCGGCGCCGTACACTTCACCCCATGGGCGCCGACCGCGCAAAGCAGCTCCTGAAGAACGGCGTCTACCGCGCCATCGGCGAGACCGCCGAGGTCGTCGGCGCGGTCGACGATGACGGCGAGCGCCTGCTTCGCGTCCTGATGTACCACAAGGTCAACGATCTCCAGGGCAACCCGGTGACCGTGCCCGTGTCGCTGTTCGAGGAGCAGATGGCGCAGCTCCGCGACCTCGGCTACACCGTCGTCTCGGTCGACGCCGTGCTCGACCACTTCGCCCACGGCGTGGCGCTCCCGGCGAAGGCCGTCCTCATCACCTTCGACGACGGCTACCGCGACAACCTCGCGAACGCCGCGCCGATCCTCCAGCGCTACGGCTACCCGGCAGTCGTCTTCGCGCCGATCGGCTACCTCGACTCGGTGCGCCCGCTGCCGCACGAGGAGCACCTCGTGGCGCGCGGGATCCTCAACCCGACGCTCGGCTGGTCGGAGCTCGAGGAGCTCGAGGCCGCCGGCATCCGGGTGGAGAGCCACGGCATCAGCCACCAGCCGCTCGCCAACCTCGAGATCGACGAAGCGGCCCGCGAGATCACCCTGTCGAAGCTCCGCCTCGAGGAGCGGCTCGGCCGCCCGGTGCGCGCCTTCGCCTTCGTCAAGGGCTCGGAGGCCGACTACCGGCCAGTGCATCTCTCGCTGCTCAAGCAGGCCGGCTACGAGCTCGCCTTCACGTCCGTCTCCGGGTCGAACGGCCACCGGGCCGACCCGCTGCAGCTGCACCGCTACAACGTCGAGCCGTACCCGACCCGCACCTTCGAGCTCGTCCTGGCCGGCGCGTGCGACCTGATCGCCGTCAAGGACACCGTCGCCGGCTGGCACGCACGGCGCGTGTTCAACGCCGTCCTCGGCACGTCCACGAAGTGAGCGCCGACGGGGGGCCGGGC
>CAYHCR010000483.1:0-4102 GCA_964354895.1 uncultured Myxococcales bacterium
GACGAGCCGCGGATCGGCCGCGCGGCCGAGCGCGGCGCGGGAGACCGCCTCGGCGGCGGGCCGCTTCGGGGCGCCGCCGCGAGCGACGGCCTTCGCGGCGGGCTGCTTCGGGCCGGCCGCGCGCGGGCGGGGGCTCGGCTTCTTCATCAGTACTGGACGCCGAAGACGCCGCGGATCGCCTGCGCGATCTCCGGCACGAAGAGATCGGGCTCGTTCGGCTTCGGATCGCGCGCCGGCATGCCGAGCCCGTCGAGCGGGAAGAGCACGCCGTACTGCAGGCCGGCGACGAAGCCGTCGTCGGAGGCGTAGCGCACACCGCCGTCGAGCTCGAGGCCGAGCGGGCGGCTGCCCGTGGGCGTCGAGGCGACCTCGTTGACGACCGAGAAGACCGCCGCGAGCGAGAGCGAGAGCCCTTCGGTCACGTCGTACTTCACGTTCGGCTTGAAGTAGGTCGTGTCGGTGATGCCGCCGAGCAGCTCACGGAACAGGATCAGGTCGACGCGGTAGTCCTTGTCGAACCGGAAGTTCTGGATCGTGTCGTCCTCGCAGGCAGCCTGGGTACACTTGAACTGCTGACCCTCCCAGTCGCCCTTCTGCGGGAACGGGTTGCTGTCGCTGTTGGGATCGATGCGCCCGGGCTGGTTGCCGAAGCCCGGCGCGGAGTCGCCCGACGCGAAGCCGATCTCGAGGCCGACGGAGAGCTTGTCGTCGAGCAGCTTGAGCTCGTTCTGCAGGACGCCCGCGTACTGCTCGATCGTGAGCGACTGGCCCTGCGCCGGATCGAGCGCCGCCGGCTGATCGAGCACGGAGCGGTTGCCGACCTTTCCCTGGATCGTGACGAGCTCGAGCTCCATCCGCCACGCCTTGTAGAGCACGCGCACCCAGACGTCGGGGATGACGGCCCACGCGTCGCGAGGGACGAACTCGAGCGCGCCCCCGCTCAGCGCGCCGGTCTCGGTCTCCGGCCGCGTCTCGTACAGGTCTGCGCCGCCGCCCGCGTTCGCGTGGTTCGGGCCGTAGACCATCGACTGCGGCGCGTCCCAGGCCTGCTCGCGGTAGACGAAGTACATGCCGTAGTTGACGAAGAGCTCCTCGCCCGCGACCCGGCGGCGCTTGATCTCGTCGTCCTTGTCGCGGCGCGCGATCGCGAGCACGTAATTGCGCGCGTCGTCGAGCTGCGTGCGATCGAAGGGCTGCGCGTTCGGGAAGGGGTTGTACGGATCGGCGCTCGTCGCGCCTTCGCTCACGAAGTCGAAGCCGGGCGCGATGATGTGGTCGGCGATCTTGGTCGCGAAGAGGATCCGGTCGACCGTGTCCCCGCCGTCGCAGTCGAGGCAGTTGCCGTCGTTGGAGAGGATCCCGAGGCCCCACTGGCTGCCCATGCGGCCGAAGCGGAGCTCGCCGACGGGCGTGCGGACCTCGGCCCACGCGCGCTTGACCTCGATCGAGTCGGTGATCGAGTTGAAGCCGACGTGCGGCGGGAGCTGCGTCTGCGAGAAGACGATCTGCGGCGTGCCGAGCGAGCCGTTCGCGGCGTCGAAGCCGCCCTCGGGCGTGCTGCCGAGCACGATGTTGTCGAGCGCGTCGATCTGGAACTTGATCCGGATGTCCTCGGAGATGTTCAGCGTCGGCTCGAAGCGCAGGCGCAGGTTCGCCGTGGCGAGCGAGTCGCTGTTGGGATCGAGCGGGTCGACCGGGAACAGAAAGTGGCCCGACGGATCGGCGCCGACCCCGAGATCGAAGTTCTCGAAGAGATCCATCCGCACGCGGAAATAGCCGTGGGGCTCGAAGAACTCGAGCTTGGGCGCGAGCTGCTGATCGAAGGTCTCGTCGCTCCAGTCGCTCGACGCGTTCGCCGTCGTCATCACGGCGCGGACCTCGTCGCGGAGCTCCTCCCGCGCGGTGTCGAGCTTGTCCTCGACCTCCTTGAGGACCTCGCGGCGGACCTCGTCGCGGAGCTTCTCGCGCTCCTCGGCGCTCAACGTGGCGGCGACCGGCGCAGCCACGACGGCGGGCGCGGCGACGACAGCGGGCGCGGCGACGGCGGCGGGCGCGGCGACGGCGGCAGCGGCAGGCGTCGCGGGCGCCACCGCGGGCTTCGCGGGTGCGGCGATCGGAGGCGGAGGAGGCTTGGGCGCCTCGGCGGCGAAGGCGGGCGCGGCGAGCGTGGCGACGAGCGCGGCGCAGAGGCCCGCGGGACGGCGGATCATGAGGTGGCTCCCCGGAGAATCCCGAGTCGGAATCGAGGCAAGGGGCAGGCAACTAGCAACGGAGGGCCGCCCCGTCAACGCTTCGCGGGCCCCTGCCGCAGCTCGATGAGCACCCCGCGCGCGCCCTTCGGATGGACGAAGCAGACCCTCGCGCCGCCGGCGCCCGGCCGGGGAACGTCATCCAGCAGCGGCGCGCCGTTCGCTCGCAGTCCCTCCATCGCGAGCTCGAGCTGCGGGACCTCCACGCAGATGTGGTGGAGGCCCTCGCCCCGCTTCGCGAGGAACTTCGCCACCGCCGAGTCCGGCGAGGTCGGGCAGAGCAGCTCGATGCGCCCCTGGCCGTGGCCGAAGATCGCGACCTTCACCTGCTCGGTCGGCACCTCCTCGAGCTCGGCGAGCGGCAGGCCGAGCACGTCACGGTAGAGCCGGATCGCGGCGTCGAGATCCGAGACGGCGATCGCCACGTGATCAAGGCCGGGCGGAAGGATGGCAGGGCTGGACATGGCGCGACCGTCGCCGCGGGGCCGGCCGGTGTCAATCCGGGCGCCCCATGCCGCGCACGAGCGTCGCCGCGCCTGCGGGGAGCCCGGGAAAGTGCTCGATCGGGCCGCCGGGCCAGCGGACCTCGAGGTCGTCGACCCCGGCGGCCGCGCCGAGCCCGATGCGCAGCGGCGCTTCGCTGGCCGAGAGGAACGATCCCGCAAAGCTATGCAGGTAGGCCCGCCGCGCGCCGCCGATCGTCGCGACGACCGTGGCGCCCTGCCCGCGCCCGCCCGCGCCGCCCGCGAGGTGCACCGTCAGGAGCGCGCCCATCGACGCCGGCGGCGTGACGTTCTCGTAGACCGCGTGCGTCGGCGCCGGATCCTGGCGCCCCATCGCGTTCGAGACGACGAGATCGAGATCGCCGTCCCCGTCGAGATCGCCCGCGATCGACGTGCGCGCGAGGCCCGGATCACGCACGCCTGCCCGCGCGCCGATCTCCACGAAGCGGCCGTCGGGCCTCATCCAGTACAGGAGATCGGGCTGCGCGAAGCCCTCCGGCAACGAGCCCTCGAGGCCGATCCAGCCGTTCGCCACGAAGAGCTCCGGTCGGCCGTCCTGGTCGAAGTCCGCGGCGAGCGGCGCCCAGCTCGTGAGCCCGAACGAGCGCGTGGTGGGCGGCCGAGCGACCGCATAACTGCCCACGAACGTCGCGTAGGCCCGCTCGGAGGGCGTGCCGTTCGGATCGAAGGCGCCGAAGATCCCCGGCGGCTGCGCGGCGTCGAGGTACCAGGCCGCGCCGGCGCCGAGCGAGCTGCGCTGGGGCCGGAAGCCGCCTCGCCCGTCGCCGAGGTGGAGCGGGTTCCACAGGACGTTCGCGTGGTACAGGTCGAGCGCGCCATCTCCGCTCAGATCCGCGACGGCCGTGCCCATGCCGAAGAGCGCGACGTCGATCCCGCGCGCGCGCGCCGACGGCGCGAACCGGCCCAGCCCGTCGTTCTCCCAGAGCTCGCTGGCGCCGAGCAGGAAGCCGAAGTCGTTGGTGACGAGCAGATCGAGATCGCCGTCGCCCTCGACGTCGAACGCCTGCGCGCCCATGCCGAAGCCCTGGTCGATGATCCCGCGCTCCGTGGCCTCCTCGGTGAAGCGGCAGCCGCCGTCGTTGAGGAAGAGGAGATCGGGATCGCCGCGGAACGCGCCCGGATCTTCGGTGCTGGCGTAGGCGGCGACGAAGAGATCGAGGTCCTGGTCGCCGTCGGCGTCGAAGAAGACGGCGCTGAAGGCGGTGGGTCGGAAGCGTGACAGACCTGCGTCATCGGAGACGTCGACGAAGCGATCTGGATCCCGTCGCAGGAGCACGAGCCCGGCCGAGGCCCTCGACACGGAGAGGTCGAGATCGCCGCCGCCGTCGC
>CAYHCR010000484.1:0-4101 GCA_964354895.1 uncultured Myxococcales bacterium
CGGCGCCGCGCCGGAGCGCCTCGACGGCCGTCGCGATGCTCCCGTAGCCGGTCAGCACGAGCAGGAGCGTGGAGGGATCGAGCGTGTGCAGCTCTGCCACGAGCTCCAGCCCCGAGCGGCCCGGCATGCGCAGGTCGACGATCGCGATCTCGGGTGACTCGGCGCGGGCGCGCGCGATCGCCTCGTCGGCGTCGGCCGCCGTCGAGACCTCGAGGCCACGCTCCCGGAGGGCGCGGGCCATGCGCTCGCGAAAGATCTCGTCGTCGTCGACGAGCAGGACCGTCGCGCCGCTCACAGGGCCTCCGCGCGGAGGGAGAGCTCGGCCGCGGTGCCGCCGCCTGGCCGGGGCCGGAGCTGGACGGCGCCGCCGAGCCGCTCGGCGACCGCGCGCGCCAGAAAGATCCCGAGCCCCATGCCGCGGCCCGGCTCGCGCGTCGTGAAGAACGGCTCGCCGGCCCGCGCGAGCACCTCGGGCGTCATGCCTTGCCCCGCGTCCTCGACGGTCAGGGTGCAGCGCTTGGCGTCGGCCTCGGCGCGCAGCACGACCTCGCCCGACGGCGCGCTCGCCTCCTGCGCGTTCTTGAGGAGGTTTCGCAGCGCCTGCGCCACTGCACGCCGCGGCACCTTCACGCGCGCCGCGCGCACCTCGTCCGAGAGCTCCAGCCGCACGGCCGGCCGCGCGGGCAGGCCCTCGACGGCAGCGGCGATCAGCCCGCCGACAGAGAGCACCTCGAAGCCCTCGCCCCCGCTCTCGCCGGCGTCGCTCGCCAGTCGATCGAGGATCCCGCGACACCGCTCGACCTCCGTCCGGATGAGGCGCACGTCCTCGAGCACCGGGCCCGGCGCGGCCGCGAGCTGCCGCTCGAGCTCGCGCGCGACGAGCACGATCGTCGAGAGCGGCGTACGCAGCTCGTGGGCCGCGCCGGCCGCCAGCGTCGCGAGCGAGGCGAGCCGCTCCTGCCGCGCCGCGAACTCGCGCGCCGTGCGCAGCTCCCACTCCCGCGCTGCGAGCGCGCCGGTCACCCGCTTGAGGAACCAGACGATGAGGGCGCCGGCCACGCCGTACGCGAGCCACATGCCGCGCAGGTGGAAGGACATGTGTGCGTCGTGCGACGTCTCCAGCAGCTCGAGCGGCCGGTGGTCGACGAAGAGCAGCCCCGAGCCGAGCAGCGAGAGCGCGAGCAGCGCCCACGTCCAGCGCGCCGGCAGCACGACCGCCGCGAGCGCGACCTGCACGAGGTAGAGGAAGCTGAAGGGGTTGAAGGGGCCGCCGGTGAAGTACAGCAGCCCGGTGAGGATCCCGACGTCGAGCGCCATCAGCGCGCCGATCGCGCGCTCGTCCGCGGGGCGCCAGAAGCGCGCGGCGAGGTTCGTGCCCGCCTCGAGCGCGATCAGCAGCGCGACCGGCACGACCGGCACGTCGAGGCCGAGGCCCCAGCGCACCACGAGGAAGAGCGCGAGGTGGCCGGCGCACGAGGCCCAGCGCAACTTCCGCAACCATGTCAGGTTGATGCGCGCGGCGTCGGGCGTGAGGGTCACGGCGGGATCTTCGTCGATCCGGGCCGGGGCTGGCGCGGCGATCGGCCCTGCTTCACCCCGCCGACGGGCCGGCCGCCGGACCCTCGACCGCGATCGGCAGCCGCATCGTGAAGGTCGTGCCCCGACCCCGCTCCGACACGACCGTCAGCTCGCCGCCGAGCGCGCGCACGATGCCCAGCGAGATCGACAACCCGAGCCCCGTGCCCTGGCCGAGCGGCTTGGTCGTGAAGAACGGGTCGAAGATCCGCGCCAGATCCTGCGACGCGATGCCGACGCCGGTGTCGGAGAGCTCCAGCAGCACGAACGGCGCGCCCGGCTCGAGGCGGGTGGTCACCCGGATCTCGTTCTGCTCGGGCGCGCCCTCCGCGATCGCGTGGGCCGCGTTGATCAGCAGGTTGAGCACCACCTGGCCGAGCCGGCCGGGCGCACCGCCCACGAGGGGAAGCACCGCGCCGCCCGCCGGGCCCACGAGCACCAGCCGCGCGCGCTGGCGCACCTCGCTGCGCGCGATGGAGGCCGCCGCGTCGATCACCTCTGCCAGCTGCGTCACGCCCACCGCGTCCGGCTGCGAGCGCGCGAGCATCTTCAGATCTGCGACGATCTGCCGCACGCGCTCCGCGCCGGTCTGCGCCTCCCGCAGCGCTTCACGGACCTCGAGGCAGCGCGCGACGAGCGCCGGCTCCCGGCTCACCGTGCAGAGCTCGGCGAGCTCCTCGCTCGCGAAGCGGACGTTGGAGAGCACGTAGCTCAGCGGGTTGTTGATCTCGTGCGCGACGCCGGTGGCGAGCGTGCCGACCGCGATCATCCGGTCCATCTGCGCGCCGCGCGCCTGGAGCTCCCGCCGCACGCTGACATCCCGCGCGAAGGCGAGGATCGCGGGCGCGCCGCCGAACCCGGCCTTCAACTCCGAGACCTCGCAGAGCACGATCGTGCCGTCGGCGCGCACGAGCCGCAGATCGACGCCGTCCGACGGCCGCCCGGTCGCCCAGACCTCCTTCACGCGCGCCTCCGCCCACGCACGATCGTCCGGGTGGAGGAACTCCAGGATCTCCCGGCCGTACGCCTCCTCCGGTCGCGCCCAGCCCATCATCCGGGCGACGGCCGGGTTGGCGAAGACGATGCGGCCGGCGCGGTAGACGAGGATCGACTCGAGGGCGCGCTCCACGAGCGCGCGGAAGTCGTCCTCGGAGCTCTGCGCCGCCTCCTGGGCGCTGCGCTGCACGATCGCGCCGGCGAGCGCGGGCGCGAGGAGCGAGGTGAAGCGCTCGATCTCGCTGAAGTCGGTGAGCGTCGGAGGCGTATACAGGTTCAACACACCGAGGACACGTTTGCCGATCGCGATCGGCGTCACCACGTGGCCGTGTGGAGCGTCGCCGGCCGGCAGGTCATGACCCGGCGTGCCGGGGCCCGCGACGATCGTGCGCCCCTCCGCGGCGGCGCGACCGTAGTGGCAGGTGCCGATCGGGACGCGGGCGCAGACCTGCGGCCCGCCCGCGGTGAGTCCGCGGCTCGCGCGCAGCACGAGCTCGTTCGTGCGCTCGTCGACCAGGTAGAACGCGCCGCGGGACTCGATCGACAAGAGCGGCAGCTCGAGCACGGCGTCGAGCGCACGGAGCAGGAGGTCGTCCAGGCTCGTCGCCTCGAGCGCGACGGTCAGGACCCGCCGCAGCCCGGCCTCCCGCGCGAGCGCGTCGGCGTGCCGCATACCTGCTTCGCCCGACGCGTCCTGCGCCACGGCTCGCTCCGAGGGTTCGGTCAAGAGGACTGCTATGCAGCCTACTCCGGACCCGGGGCCGGAGGGCGCGACGAGCCAACGCGCCGAAGACGACCGGCCTAGAAGCCGGCGCCGACCGTCGCGGAGAAGAAGACCGGGACCGTGGGGGTCGGGCGAGAGAGCTCGCCGGCGTGCGGGAGATAGGCCGCGCCCAGGGAGAGCTCGCCGACCAGCTC
The DNA here is from genome assembly GCA_964354895.1 of uncultured Myxococcales bacterium. Taxonomy (GTDB): domain Bacteria; phylum Myxococcota; class Myxococcia; order Myxococcales; family Vulgatibacteraceae; genus CAYHCR01. Next base: position 3,490 of record CAYHCR010000484.1, read on the forward strand.
GATCCCCACCGCAGCCGGCAGGACGGCGCGCAGCATCACGGCGCCTTCGGGCCCCGCCGTCGCCACGCCGCCCGGCTCGACGCCCGTGAAGGAGAGCCCCGCCCCGTCCTCACCGACCTGCAGCTCCGCGACGCCTGCGCCCACGAGCCCGGCGAGCTGCACCTCGCCGAGGCGGTCCGCCAACGCCGCCCAGCGCAGCCGCAGGTGCATCATCTCGGGCGCCGGATCGGTGTGAAACCAGGTGGCGCCGGTCCCGCACGCCTCGAACGAGAGCCGCGCGAGCGGGCTCACCTCGCCGCAGTACTCGGCCCGTCCGTTCCCCGCCGCGCTCGACGCGCCGACACGCAGCGCCGCAAACGTGCGCGCGGGGGGCGCCGGCGGAAGGGTGCGGGCGACCTCCGTGCGATCGGGGGGCGCGCCGCCCGCGGGTGCACCTCCCGCGGGAACGGCGGCGAGCAGCAACGCCGGGACCCACACCGGGATCACAGCCCGCGGGAGGTCGTGGTGGGCGGCAGCGGCGAGCCGGCGAGCTTGTACGGCAGCAGGATCGTGAAGCGGGAACCTCTTCCGGTCTCGCTGTCGACCTTGACCTCACCGCCGTGGGCCGTGACG
>CAYHCR010000485.1:0-4098 GCA_964354895.1 uncultured Myxococcales bacterium
CCAGGACGTTAGTGTCGGTAGCTGTCCGGATCCCGGCGTTGGGTACGCCTTGCTGGCGTCGACGGATCTGGACCCGGGTGGTTGCGCCGAAGGGGACCAGAAGGCTCGCTGGCCGATCACCACCACGCGCTTCTTGTGGGACGTCTACGACAACGAGCCGACGCCCGACGAGAACATCACTCGCCCGACCTACACCTTCGTCGACACCCTCTTCGCGTACGGCAATGGGTACGGGAACCACCAGAAGGACGAGGTGGCCGGGCTGATCTGGGTCATGGGGACGCCGTTCGTCATCCAGGACGACCCGGACGGCCGCTCGTCGTGGGACTTCCACGCGAACCACCAGACTACCTACGGCGTTTCGCTCCAGGCGGCACACACGCTCAACTGCTCGAGCCCTGGCGATTGAGGGTCATCGTCGGCAGGTGGTGGTTCCCGCCGCTCGCGCTCGCAGGCTTGGGTTGCGGGCTGCTGCTCGCCTGGTCGCGGCCGGTCTCCGGCGACCCCGAGCCGACCACCGCGCTGCCGCGCTCTCGCCGTGCCCCTTCCGTCGGGGACGGGCTGGCCGCGTCAGCCCGCGGGATCGCGGAGGTGTCGGCCGTCGACCCGTCGGCTCCGTCGCCGGTGATTCGAACCACGCGAGCCGAGGACGGGCCGCAACGTGTGCAGGCGCTCGGGCTGCGGCGTCCTCGGCCGCCGAGCGAGTGGCAGGGGATGCTCGTCTCGCTCGCGGACGACGACCGCCCGCCCTGTGAGGCTTCTGCCGGCTGCGGACGCGCCCTCGCATGCCTTCGCGATGGGCGCTGCGGGCCGTGCGATGACGACTACGACTGCGCTCGGGAGGAGCGGTGCGTGCTGGACCACTGCGTCCTCGCGACCGACGTCGCCTGCCGCCTGGCCTCCGACTGCCGCTCCGCTGAGACCTGCTACCTCACCGGACTCTCTGCAGGTCCGCGAGGCAACGAGGAGCTGCGCGCGATCTGCCTCCCGCTTCACGGCGGCCCTGAGGAGTGAGCGACCCTGCCCGCGCTCGCGCCGAAGGGCCCGTCGGCCGGCGCCGCGAAGAAGGTCCTCGGGATGCTGCAGGCCCGCAGGTAGTACGCTCGGATCCCATGGGGGAGTCCGGAGTCGGGCCGTCGCGCGCCTATCGCGTGATCCTGCGCGTGCTGCGCCTGCTCGTGCGCCTCTTCTTCCGGCGCGTCGAGGTCACCGGCCAGGACGCGATCCCCGCCGATCGCGGCGGCATCGTCGTGAGCTGGCACCCCAACGGCCTCGTCGATCCGGGCCTCATCCTGACGAGCTTCCCGCGGCCGATCGTCTTCGGCGCGCGCCACGGGCTCTTCCGCTGGCCGCTGCTCGGCGCGCTGCTGCGCGCGATCGGCACGGTGCCGATCTTCCGCGTGGTCGTCGCCGAGCAGGGCAAGGCGCCCGGCGACCGCCGCGAGGGCAACGCGCGCAGCCTCGACGCGCTCGCCAGCCGCGTCGGCGGCGGCGCGTTCTCCGCCCTCTTCCCGGAGGGCGTGAGCCACGACGACCCCTACGTGCGCGAGCTCAAGACCGGCGTCGCGCGCCTCTACTACGACGCCCGCCGCCGGGCGCCCCCGGGCGCGCCTCCACCTGCGATCCTGCCCGTCGGCCTGCACTACGACGAGAAGCGGATCTTCCGGTCGAGCGCGCTGGTCTGGTACCACCCGCCGCTCGAGCTCCCGCCGGAGCTCGACGTCACGCCGCCGGACGACGAGCCCGAAGAGGCGACCAAGGCGCGCGCGCGGGCGCTGACGAGCCACCTCGTGCACGTGCTCGACGAGGTCTGCGGCTCGACGGAGGACTGGGAGACGCACCACCTGCTGCACCGCGTACGGAAGATCGTGCGCGCCGAGCGCAGCCGCCGCGTGGACGCGACGCTCGCCCGACCCGGCCCCGGCGAGAAGGCGCTCGCGTTCCAGCGCATCCGCACCGGCTACTACGCGCGCCTCGCCTCGGATCCCGCGCAGGTAGAAGCGCTGCGGACGCGGCTGCGGCGGTACGACGACGACCTCGACGCGCTCGGCCTGCAGGATCACGAGCTCGACCGCGATCCGCGCCTCGCCTCCCGCTGGCTCGCGATCCTGCTGCTGCTGCACGCGCTCTTCGTCTTCCTGCTGCTGCCGCCGGTCCTCGTCTTCGGCTATGTGGCAAACCTGCCCACGGCGCTCGCGCTGCTGCTGCTGTGCCGCTTCGCCGCGCGCCAGCGCAAGGACGAGGCGACCATCAAGCTCCTCGTCGGCGCGCTCGCCTTCCCGCTCACGTGGATCGCGGCGGGGGTGCTCGGCAGCTTCGGCCACGAGGCGCTGCACGAGGCCTTCCCCGGCCTGCCGGATCGGCCCCTGCTCGCGGGGCTCTCGGTCGGCTTCGCCGCGGCGCTCGGCGGCGCGGCCGGCATGCGCTACCTGCACCGCGCGCAGGAGACGGCGCGCGCGATCCGCATCCGGCTCACGCGGCGCAAGCGGCAGACGACGATCGCGTGGCTGCTGCACGAGCGCGCAGCGCTGCACGACGCGATGATCGCGCTCGTGGCGGGGCTCGAGCTGCCGGGCGAGGTGGCGCCGGACGGGCGGATCGTGGCCGTGAAGCCGAGCGGGGCGTGAGGCTCGCGCCCGTCGCGACGGCGGCGGCCGCGTAGATCAGCGCTGCTTGCCCTTCGCCGACTTGCGCGTGGCCGACTTGCGCGTGGCCGGCTTGCGCGTGGCCGGCTTGCGCGTAGCCGGCTTGCCCTTCGACGCCTTCGTCGCCCGGACCCGGCGCGCGCCGATCGTCTCTTCGGGCTCGACGTCGATCTTCGCGACGAGCCGCGTGCCCTCCGGCAGCGTCGCCATCTCCCGCTCGATCCGCAGCAGCTCCTGCCGCGCCTTGAGCCACCGGACGACGTGGATGACCTTGTGCCGCGGCACGAAGACGGCGGCGACGCGCTCGATCGTCTTGAGCTCCGTCTCCGGCAGATCGCCGTCGACGGCGCCGACCTCGTAACACTGACGAAGCAGCTCGATGCCGCGATCGCTCGGCAGCGTCGCGAGCGGGGCGAGCTGCTTCTTCCAGTCCGCGCCATACTTGTGCAGGTTCTTGCCCTCATCGAGCGCCGTCTCGACCTGCCGGGCGGAGAGGCCGGTCAGGGTCGCCGCACGAGCGACGATCGAGGCGCGCTCCTCGGGCGTGAGCACCCGGTCGCTCCACGCGACGAGCGCGAGCGCGCGGACGGCGGCCTTCTGCTGGGCGGGGAGCAGGGGGGTCGGGGCCATGGGGCTTCCTCGGGTCAGTCGGAGAGCTCGACGCGCAGCAGCTGCTCGCCGATCAACAGGTAGTCGCCGCGCATGATCGCGAGCGGCGCGGTGAGGCGCAGGAAGGTGCCGTTGCTCGAGCGCAGGTCGCGCAGCACGCCGGTCTCGCCGCGCAGCTCGAGCTCAAGGTGACGGCCGCTCAGGAAGCCGTCGTCCGGGAAGATCATCGAGCCTTCGGCGCGCCCGACCGCGTGCGTGCCGGCGGCGAGCACGACGGCGGAGAGCCCCTCCCCGCCAGGCCCGAGCTGCACGAGCCGGAAGCCTCCACGGGGGACCGCGCCGTGGACCTGCGTACCGTCGGGGCCGGGCTGCGGGCCTGCGAGCCGCTCGAGGCGCAGGTGCTGCCGACCTGCGCGCAGCTCGTCGCCCGGCTTCACCTCGACGGCCTCGCGCAGGAGCCGGAAGGTGCCGTTGGTCGAGCCGAGATCTTCGACGTGCAGCTGACCGGCGCGGACGAAGAAGCGGGCGTGGCGCGGCGAGACGAAGAGGTCGTCGAGGCGCACGTCGACCGCGGCGCGGCCGCAGATCGCGTCGGGCGCGATCTCGAACGTCGAGCCCTGCGAGCCGTCGGGGCGGATGACGACGAGCCGCGCGATCGGCGCCGGCGCGCCCACGGCCGGCGTCGCGGCGAACCGATTTCCGCACGCGGGGCAGAAGGCGCTGGTGGCCGGCCCCTCGACGCCGCAGACGACGCAGGCGCGCTTCGTGGGCGCGGCGGCGGGCGGGACGGGCCGCGAGACGACGACGGGCGGCGCCTCGTGCGGAACTTCCGCAGGAATCGGGG
>CAYHCR010000486.1:0-4093 GCA_964354895.1 uncultured Myxococcales bacterium
GGAGAGATCTAGGTCTCTTGAGAACGAATGTCAAAATCGCAGGAGGGGCGTGCGCGCAGATTCCGCGGCAGCTAACGTCTCTTCGTCATGGCCTCCCGCCGCACCCCTCCGCGCGTCGCGCCGAACCCAGGGCTGCTCGCCGCCCGCGAGACGCTCGAGCGCCACATCGCGCAGCAGGGGCTCAAGTCGACGCGGCAGCGCTCGGCGATCCTCGAGACGTTCCTCGCGCAGCGCGGCCACGTGAACGTCGAGGAGCTGCTCGCGGCGGTGCGGGGAGAGGACGCGCGCGTCTCGTCCGCGACGATCTACCGGACGATGCGGCTGCTGACGGAGTGCGGCATCGCCCACGCCCGCGACTTCGGCGACGGCCAGACGCGCTACGAGCCGGCGACGGGCCGCGAGCACCACGACCACCTCATCTGCACGGGCTGCGGCGCGATCGTCGAGTTCGAGCGGCCGGCGATCGAGCGGCTGCAGGACGAGGTCGCGGCGGAGCACGGCTTCATCGTGACCGAGCACAAGCTCGAGCTCTACGGCCGCTGCCCGGCCTGCCAGCGCCGCCCCTCGCGCTGACCCCACCGCCCCTTCCGGTGACCCCCGCGCGAACGACGCCTTGCGCCCGCGGGTGAAAATCTACAAAATCTACGAAACGCATGGATTCCACAGAACCTACCTTTCTCACGTCACGCGAGGTCGCCGATCTCGTCGAGGTCAGCGCGAGCACGGTGCTCGGCTGGATCGAGCAGGGGCTGCTGCGCTGCCACCGCACGCCGGGCGGTCACCGTCGCATCGCGCGCGACGATCTCGCGAGCTTCCTGCGCAGTCACTCGATGCCGCTGCCGGGCGGCCTCCTCGCGGCGCCGCGCGTGCTGATCGTCGACGACGACGCGGCGTTCGCGCGGACGATGAGCCGCGGCCTCGCCCGGCTCTGGCCCGGGGTCCGGCTCGAGGTCGCCGGGAACGGGATCGACGGCCTGCTCCGGATCGGCGCCTTCCGCCCCTCGCTCGTCCTGCTCGACGTCGTGATGCCGGGGATGGACGGCCTCGAGGTCTGCCGCCGCCTGAAGGCGGGCGCGGAGACCCGCGGCATCGTCGTGGTCGCGGTCACGGGCCGTCGCGAGCCGGCCGTGCGCGCGGGCCTCCTCGCGGCAGGCGCCGCGGGCGTGCTGGAGAAGCCGCTGCGCCTCGAAGAGCTGCGCCCCTTCCTCGAGACCGCCGCGCGCGGTCGCCACGAGGCCGTGCAGAGCGGCCGGGAGTCGACCCGATGAGCGAGTCCACGCGCGTGCCGAACCACGGTCGTCTCCGCGCCCGCCGGATCGCCGCTGACGTCGAGCGGCTCGGGCTCTGTCAGTTCACCGCGCTCCACGCGCAGCTCGGCCCGCTGCGCGGCGAGGTGCGCGATCTCTCCGTCCACGGCCTCGCGGCCTCCTTCGCGCCCGAGGACGACGGCGCGCGCGGCCTCCTGCATGGCGATCGCCTCGAGGCGGTCACCGTCGTCGTCGAAGGGCAGGCGCTCTACACCGGTCGCGGCCTCGTGCGGCGCGTCGCGGAGGCCGACGGCCGGCTCGTCGTCGGCGTGGAGCTCGAGGAGGCGGGCGTCGACCTCGCGGTGCTCCAGCGGCACGAGGCGCGGCGCGGCTTCCTCGAGCGGCTGCAGGGCGTCGAGCGGCAGCTCCGGCTCGACGTCGTGCAGCCCGCGTTCAAGGCGTTCGTCGCGGATCTCTCGAGCTGGCTGGCGGCGACGCGCGACTTTCTGGCTGCAGAGGAGGCGGCGCTCGCAGGCGAGGATCGGCTCACGCAGCAGGAGACGCTGCGGGACTATCTGGAGCGCGTCGCCCCGCGGATCGTGACGCGGCTCGAGCAGGCCCGCGCCGAGCTCAACGGGCTCGTCGCGGGCTTCGACGACGACCAGCACGCCGCGCACCGCGCCTACTGCAAGCGCCACCTGCAGCCGCTCTTCGCCGCGTCGCCCTTCATGCGTCGCGCGCTGGAGAAGCCGCTCGGCTACGCCGGCGACTACGAGATGATGAACATGCTGTATCGCGACCACGCGGAGGGCGAGACGCTCTTCGGGCGCGCGCTGAACCTGTATGGCACCTCCGAGCTGGCGGCGCGGGCGAACATCAACCGGCTCGCCTTCCTCGGCGGCCGGATCCGGGCGCTCGTGCAGGAGACGCCGGGCCGGCGCGTGCGGATCGCGAGCATCGGCTGCGGTCCTGCCCGCGAGATCTCGACGCTGCTGGAGGCGCACCCCGAGCTCGGCCCGTCGATCGACGTGGCGCTGGTCGACCAGGAGGAGCGCTCCATCGCCTTCTGCGAGCGCACGCTCGCGCCGCTCGTCGCGCGCACGGGGCTGCACGTCGAGCCGATCCGCGAGTCGATCCGGCGGCTGCTCGTCGCGCGCTCGCTCACGGAGGCGCTCGGCGCGCGCGATCTCGTCTACTCGGCTGGGCTCTTCGACTATCTCGGCGATCGCGGCTTCGGCGTCCTCGCGCAGGCGCTCTACACGGCGGTCGTGCCGGGCGGTCGCCTGCTGATCGGCAACGTCGCGGCCGCGAACCCGTCGCGCTGGACGATGGAGTACTACTCGGAGTGGTTCCTGCATCACCGCTCGCGCGCGGAGCTCGCGGCGTTCGGCGCCGCGCTGACGCCCGTCGCGGCGGAGGTCGCGATCGAGGCCGAGCCGACCGGCGTGAATCTCTTCCTCTCCGTGCGGAAGTGACGCCGTCCGCCGCGTCGTTCGAGGCGTGGCGCGGGGAGAGAAACCTCGTCGCCGCGCGCGTCGCCTCCGGCCTCGTCGCGGTGCTGATGCCCGCCGGCATCCCGCTCGACTGGCTCACCGCGCCGGCCTTCGTCGGCCCGTTCCTGCCCCTGCGCCTCGCCGGCAGCGCGCTCGCGCTCGCGGCGCTGGCGCTGAGCTTCACGGGTTGGGCGCGTCGTCACCCCGTGCCGCTGGGGATCCTCCCGGTGCTCGCCTGCACCGTCCCGATCGAGCAGATGGTGCTGTCGCTCGGCGGCTTCGCCTCGCCCTACTACGCGGGCCTCAACCTCGCCGTCCTCGGCGTCGGGCTCGTCTTCACGTGGAGCCTCGTCGAGTCGCTCTTCGTCTGCTTCGGCGTCGTCGCGCTGTGGCTCGTGCCCGCGCTGCTGCAGGGTCCCGGCCGCGATCTCGGCGCCTTCGTGAACAACGGCTACTTCCTCGTGCTGACCGCGCTGATCGCGACCGCGGCCAACGTCTCCCGCTACCGGCTGACGCGCGCGGAGTGGGAGGCGCGGCAGCGGCTCGACGAGGCGTCGGAGGCGCTCCAGAGCGCGCTGCAGCGGCTCACGGAGCTCGATCGGGTCAAGAGCGAGTTCTTCGCCAACGTCTCCCACGAGCTGCGCACGCCGTTGACGCTCGTGCTCACGCCGCTCGAGCAGCGGCTCGGCGAGGTGCAGGAGGAGGACGACCGGCGGTTCCTCGCCTCGCTGCAGCGCAACGCGCTCCGGCTGCTGCGGCTCATCGACGACCTGCTCGATCTGGCGCGGATCGACGCGGGCCGGCTGCGGATCGAGATCTCCGAGGTCGATCTCCCGGCGATCGCCCGCCAGCTCGCGGCGAATTTCGGCGACGCGGCGGCGGCGCGCGGCGTGGCGCTCACGGTCCGGATCGAGCCGGTCGAGGCGCTCTACGGCGATCCGCACCGGCTGGAGATCGTGCTGACGAACCTGCTCGGAAACGCGCTGAAATTCGCGCCGCGCGGCGGACACGTCGGCCTCTCGCTCACCGCGATCGAGGGCCACGTCGAGGTGGAGATCGAGGACGACGGGCCGGGCGTCCCGCTCGAGGAGCGGGAGCGGATCTTCGAGCGCTTCGCGCAGGGTCGCCACGCGGCGGAGACGGGCGCGGGCGGGGCGGGGATCGGCCTGGCGCTCGCGAGACAGCTGGCAGAACTGCACGGCGGCAGCCTCGGGTTCCTCCCGCGCGAGGGCGGGGGCAGCCGCTTCCGACTCCGGCTGCCGCTCGGCCGCGCGCACTTCCGGCCGGACGTGATCGAGCGACGGCACGTGCAGCGCGCCGGTCGCCGAGCCGGGCGACGGCGAGGCGTGCGCG
>CAYHCR010000487.1:0-4081 GCA_964354895.1 uncultured Myxococcales bacterium
CCCCGGCCGAGGGCGGCGGTTCGCCCTGCTCGAGCGACGTGCCGCTTCGCGGGTCGTACCACCACCGGACCTGCATGGTGCAGCGGCTCCTCGATCCGGGCCGGACCTCCGATGGCGAGCGGCCGCTGCAGCTCGCGGCCGTCGACGCGATCGCGGACCTTCGTCCGCTGCTCACGGACCTCCTCGACTACACGCTCGGCGCCGGCGCCTTCGACGACGGCGCGTACGACGAGGACGGCGACGGCGCCCCCGCCCATCCGGCGCTGATCGGGCTGATCGGACGCACCTGCGCGCAGGACGCGGTCTGCGGCGTGGATCGGACGCTCACGCTCCTCGTCGGGCTCGTGGACTACGTCGCGCGCCCGACCCACGCCGGCGCGCGCGGGGGCTGCGTCGATCCAGCGACGGTGGGCGAGCGGCTCTTCTGCGCGGCCGAGGCGTTCGTGCTCGATCCGCAGTTCGAGGAGTGGTGGAGCTACCTCGACTTCAGCGACCGCGAGTTGAACGCGCGGGGCCAGCCCAAGGGCCGCTCGGGCTTCCTCGCGCTCGCGCAGTTCCTCCTCGACGCGATCGCGATCGCCGAGGACGACCCGCAGCTCGCGCACGATCAGGTCATCGCGCAGCTCGAGGAGCTGATCCGCCAGACGATCACCGTCGGCTGGGACGGCACGCCGCTGCTCGCCGCGTGGGACACGCTCACGGCCGAGGTCGATCTCATGCTGCAGCCGGAGAACGGCGTGCTCGTGCCGCTGCAGGAGTCGCTCGCGTGCCTCGCGAGCGCCGATCGCCGCGCGCGCGCCGACGAGGAGACGCGCACGGGCCGGCCGCTGCCGGAGGGGCAGATCCTGCTCGTCACCGTCCACTCGCTCCTCTTCGCGGTGCCGGAGGATCCGGCGCTCTCGCTGCCCGGGCTCGTGCGCGATCTGAAGATCCTCTTCACGCTCGACCCCGACGGCGTCGTGCTGGCGGTCGTCTCCGATCTGCTCCACGCGCTCTACGCGCACGTCGAGCTCTTCTCGGAGGGGACGGCCGCGCTGCCGGCCGCGTGCAAGCTGATCTTCGACGCGCAGACCGCGAGCGAGCTGCTGCCGCTGCTGCGCGAGCTGATCGATCGGCCGCTCGTCGAAGAGACGATCTGCGTGCTGGACGTGCTGCTCTACGGCTGTGCGGGCGGCGAGCCGCCGACGATCTGTACGCTGGGTGGCCAACAAGGAGCGGGCGAATGACCGGCGGGGTGTGGTGGCGTGCAGCGCTCGTGGCGATCGCGCTCGTGGCTCCTGCCGCGGCGCGCGCGAACCCGTTCCTGAGCTTCGGCTTCGAGCCGCGCGGGATCGCGATGGGCGGCGCGATGACCGCCGAGGCGCACGGTCCGACGGGCGTCTGGTACAACCCGGCACTGCTGTCCCGCGACGGGAAGGTCGAGGTCGAGCTCGGTTTCTCCTGGGCGCGGCCGAGCCTGGACGTGAGCGCGGCGGACGGCGGCGCGGTCGACCACGCGACGCCGCCGGACTACGGCGGGTACGCGGTGGGCTTGCTCTTCCCGCTCGGAGGGAAGGTGGAGGAGCGGCTCTCGATCGGCGTCGGGCTCTATCTGCCGAGCCAGAACCTGCTGCGCATGGAGCTCAAGGAGCCGACGCGGCCCTACTGGTACCAGTACGACTCGTCACCCGACCGGATCGTCGTGCTCCCCGGCGCCGCCTGGAAGTTCACCGACTGGCTCTCGGTCGGCGTCGGCACGCAGGTGCTCGCGCAATTCGTCGGCGGCGCGGACGTGGAGATCGATCTCTTCAACCAGGAGATCCCGCGGCGCGAGCTGCGCAACGATCTGGAGATCGCGCAGGCGCTCACCGCAGGCCTGTACGTCCGGCCGATCGAGCACCTCCACCTCGGCGCGAGCTGGCGCGGCGAGCTGCAGCTCGATTTCTCTCTGCCCACGAACATCGTCCTGACGGATCTGGGCACGCTCGGCCTCGAGCTCAAGGGCGTCGCGCACTACACGCCGCACATCTTCGCGATCGGCGCGTCCTACGAGTGGACGCAGATGGCGCTGACGTTCGCTGGCACGCTCGAGTACCAGCTCTGGAGCCGCGCCCCGAGCCCGGCGCTCGCGATCGATCTCGACCTCGCCGGCGAGCTGCCCGACTCGCTCGGGCTCGGCAGCTCGCTCGACGCGAAGACGCAGGACGCCTCGCCGGGCTTCGGCGACGTGCTCGTCCCGCGCCTCGGCGTCGAGTACCGGCTCGGCGACCGCTTCTGGGCCCGGGGCGGGTACTTCTACCGTCCGACCTACGTGCCGGATCAGGTCGGCGCAACGAGCTTCCTCGACGGAGACGCGCACGGGCTCTCGGCCGGCCTCGGCTTCTCGTTCGACGATCCGCTCGACCTCTTCGAGGAGCCGCTCACGATCGATCTCTCGTACCAGCGGCTCGTGATCGTCGAGCGGACGGTGGACAAGATCGACGGCACCACGCTCGCGTACGGCGGCTTCTTCAACCACGTCTCCGCCGCCGTGAAGCACGCCTTCTAGGGAGCCACCGACATGGGAGCGCTGCAGGGACGCAAGATCGTCTTCGCGATCGGCGGCGGGATCGCCGCGTACAAGGCGTGTCACGCGATTCGACTCCTGGTGAAAGAGGGCGCCGAGGTCCACGTCACGATGACGCACGCGGCGACGCGCTTCGTCGGCCCGCTCACGCCGCAGGCGCTCACGCACCGGCCGGTGCTGCTCGACCCGACCGACGCGATCGAGGACGGCCGCTACGGTCACCTCGCGCTCGCGCGCGGCGCGCACCTGCTGCTCGTGGCGCCGGCGACCGCGGACCTGATCGGCCGGCTCGCGGCGGGGCTCGGAGATGACGCCGTGACGACGACCGCGCTCGCGTGTCGCTGCCAGGTGCTGCTCGCGCCCGCGATGAACACCGCGATGTGGGAGCACGAGCTCGTCCAGCGCAACCTCCACGTGCTGCGAGACACCGGGCGCCACTTCACGATCGGGCCGGACGCCGGCGAGCTCGCGGACGGCGACGTCGGCCCGGGGCGGATGGCAGAGCCCGAGGCGATCGTCGAGGCGGCGATCGGCCTGCTGACCGCGAAGGATCTCGCCGGCCGCCGCGTGCTCGTCACGGCGGGGCCGACGCGTGAGCACCTCGATCCGGTGCGCTGCCTGACGAACCCTTCCACCGGCCGCATGGGCTTCGCGATCGCGCGGGCGGCCCGCGATCGGGGCGCCGACGTGACCCTCCTCACCGGGCCCACGCACCTGCCGGATCCGACCGGGCTGCGCTGCGTGCGCGTGACCTCGGCCGACGAGCTGCTCGAGGCGGCGCGGGCGGCGATGGACGGCGTCGCGGTCGTGATCGCCGCGGCGGCGGTCTCCGATCAGCGGCCGGCCGAGCGCGCGGCGCAGAAGGGGAAGAAGCGACCGGGGCTGGAGCGGATCGCGCTGCTGCGCACGCCCGACGTGCTCGGGACGCTCTCGGCGGAGTCCAGGGGCCCGCGGCGGCCGATCTTCGTCGGCTTCGCGGCGGAGACCGAGCGGCTCGTCGAGCACGCCCGCGACAAGCTCCGCGGGAAGGGGCTCGCCCTCGTCGTCGCGAACGACGTCTCCGCGGCCGACGCCGGCTTCGCCCATGAGCAGAACCGCGTCGTGCTCGTCACGGAGGCCGCGGCGGAAGAGCTGCCGCTCCAGGGCAAACGCGAGGTCGCGCACGCGATCCTCGATCGGGTCTCTGCGCTGCTGACCGCGCCCGCCCCGAAGGACAAGCCCCGCAGGCGCTGACCGCTCGTGCGCCGGACAGGTGGGCGCCGTCGCAGGCGACCGGACCTGCGTCGGCGCGCTACGCCTCCTCCCGCGCGATCGACTCCTCCTGCAGCTCGGCCTCCGGGTGCGAGAGGGTCTCGACGTTCGCGGCGTCGACGATCGCGCGCGCGGGCCCGACGGGCACCTCGGGCAGCACGACCTTGCCGTTCATCGAGGCGCGGAAGGCGTCGCGCGTCCGACGCACGACCTCCGCGGCGTCCGCCTCCGGGAGCGTGCGCGCGCGGCGGAGGCGCTGACGCAGCTCGAAGGCGAGGTGCAGGT
>CAYHCR010000488.1:0-4060 GCA_964354895.1 uncultured Myxococcales bacterium
GGCGGCGGATCGCTACCTGCGCCAGGGCCGCGCGGCCGAGGCCCTCCGCGTCGCGGACGAGGCGCTCGCGCTGTTGTCCGAGCCGGCCCTGCAGGAGGCCGACGCGGTCGCCGCGCAGCGGAGCGAGCGTCGCGCGACGGCCGAGCGGATCGCCGGCGTCGCGCTGCTGAAGCTCGGGCGGCCGGAGGAGGCGTTCGATCGGCTCGCGCGGGCCGGCGACTCCGACGTCGTGGTGGAGGCGCGCGGTCGGGCGCTCCACGCGCGAGGGGCGCTCGACGAGGCGCTCGCGCTGCTCTCGCCGCTCGCCGAGCGCGGGGTGCTGGGCGTCGAGGGCGGCCTCTCCCTGGCGAAACTGCACGCCGCGCGGGGCCGGCTCGGCGCGGCGCGCACGGCGCTCAAGGCCGTCCTCGCCCGCTCGCCCGATCACCCCGAGGCGCTCGCGCTCGCCGATGGACTCCGGCCGCGCCCGGTGCTCCCGAACGTCGCGCTCGCCGGGACGTGATCGCCGCGCTGCTCGTGCTGCTCTGCTGGCCCGCGGCCGCGGCGCCCGATCCGGCGCGCGGCCGCGCGGCGATCGAGGCGGCCGAGTGCACGCGCTGCCACGAGATCCCCGGGATCGAGCTGGCGCCGGTCGAGGCCAGCTGCGTCGGCTGCCACCGCGCGATCCTCGCCGCCGCCGCGACGCCCGAGGGGCTCGTCGAAGCCCGCGCGCGCTATCCGTACTTCGATCGCCACCACGCGGCGGTCGCGCGCGGCCACTTCACGCAGGGCGTCCCGTCGCTCGTCGCGACCGGCCGGCGCCTGCGGCCTGCCTGGGTGCGCGCCTTCCTCGCCGCGCCGTGGGACGTGCGCCCGCACCTCTCGGAGTCGATGGTGCGTGTGGGGTTCGACGCCGCGACGCTCGACGACGTCGTCGCGTTCCTGGTCGCCGACGCCGCAAAGCTCTCCGCGATCGCGCCGCCCGCGGCGGACCCCGCGCTGATCGCGGCCGGCGAGGCGCTCTTCCGCACACGCGCCTGCCCCGCTTGTCACCTCACCGGCGCCCGGGTCTTCCCCGAAGCGGGCGAGGCCGCGCTCACGCCGGCGCCGATCGGACCCCGGGCGCTCGCGCCGGATCTCCTCCATGTGCGCGAGCGGTTCAGGGGCGAAGCGCTCGTGCCCTGGCTGCTCGATCCCAAGGCGCTGAAGGCAGACACGGCGATGCCGCCGACGGGCTTCACGCCCGCCGAGGCGCGCGCCGTCGCCGCCTTCCTGCTCTACGCGCCGATGCAGGCGTCGGCCCCCGTCCGGCCGATGCCCGCAAAACTTCCGTCGATCGCGAAGGCGCCGAACTTCACGGAGGTCGACGAGCGGATCTTCTCGCGCTGGTGCATCCACTGCCACATGGACCCGGCGCCCAACGGCGGCGACGGCGGCGTCGGCTACGGCGGCGGCCTCGGCTGGCCCGCGAGGCGGCTCTCGTTCGACTCGTACGATCAGCTCAAAGGGGGGTCGGTGGCGCCCGACGGCTCGCGCGTCGACGTGCTCGCCCGCCGCGGGGCCGAGCCGCCGTTGCTGCTCGATCGCCTGCGGCGCAGACACACGGAGGTCCTCCGGGATCGCGTGCGTCCCGGCGAGGACGGTCGCCTCGCGCCGCCGGCGCCCGAGGGCGATCCCGCGGGGATGCCGCTCGGACTGCCGGCGCTCTCGGCCGAGGAGCTCGCGCTGGTCGAGGCGTGGCTCGCCGCTGGCGCGCCAGGGCCTGCGAAGGGGCGGAGCGGCCGCGCGAGCTACTACGGGGGGCGCTGACCGGGAACCGGCGCCGCTGCGGCGGCGTCCCGAGGCAGGGTCCCAGTCGCAGACCCTCCGAGGAGGCTCGTGGAATCATCAGTTCCTACGCGATCTTGCGCCCAGCTGCGGCGCAGAGATCGCCCCGGCGCCCGGACCGATCGACGGTTCTACCCGCGTGGACCTCCAAAAAGGCACTTGCCACGCTGCGTAAAATCGCTAGATTCCGCCGCCAACCTCGTACCCCTCGTGTGGGAACCCGCGGGCCTCGGCCCGGCGACCCGGTTGGTCGCGGTGGGGATCCCGCTCAAAGGTCCCGCTCGCAGCTCCAGCGCTGGCAGCTTTGGCGTTGGTACCTTCAGCGCTGGTAACTTCAGCGACGGAAACTGCGGCAAGGGGGGGACGGGGCGAAGTCGGTCCGGAACGAGCAACCGATCGATCCGGACGCCTGGGAACGTTGTCCGACTTTACACGGAGGATTCAAGTCCATGAAGAAGGTTCTCTCTGCCGTAATCGCTGTCGCCTTCGGCGCGATGATCGCCGCCTGCGGCGAGCCGCCTGCGCCCCCGCCCCCGCCGGAGCCGCCCAAGCCGGCCCCGATGCCCAAGCCCCCGGAGCCGCCGAAGCCGGCCGAGCCGGTGAAGCCGCCTGAGCCGGCCCCGGAAGTGAAGCCGGCCGAGCCGACCGCTGAGGCCCCCAAGCCGCCGCCCCCGGCGCTTGCCCCGGCCCCCGCCGGTGCCGCCGCCGCGAAGGTCGAGGCCCCGGCCCCCGCTCCGGCCCCCGCCATCGTGCCGGCGCCTGCCGCTGCTGCTGCTTCCGCTGCGAAGGTCGAGGAGAAGAAGCCCGAGGAGCCCAAGAAGGTCGGAATGGGCATGGGCGGCGCTCCCGCCAAGAAGGACGCCGCGGCCGCGCCCGCGACGAAGGAAGAGCCCAAGAAGAAGGTCGGTATGGGCATGGGCGGCGTGAAGAAGTAGTCACGCCCCTGCGGCACGCTCCGGCGTGACGCACTCGACGGGCCGGTTCCCCATCGGGAGCCGGCCCGTTCGATTTCAAGGTGGTCGCAGCGTCAGGGCCCGGTCGCGATCGACGGGCAGGTCGGAGAGCAGCGTGAAGCGGGACCAGGACGACGGCGCGCGCAGCGACGCGCACAACGACAAGGGCATCGAGCTGGCCGATCACGGCATGCTCGATGAGGCGATCCGCGAGTTCAAGCGCGCGATCGAGCTCGACGCCCGGAGCGCGCACGCGCACGACAACCTCGCGACGGTCTACGCGGAGAAGCGACTCTTCAAGGAGGCGCTCGAGGAGTACCTCACGGCGATCAAGCTCGACCCGGAGACGCCGACCGCTCGATACAACCTCGCCTGCTTCCTCGCCACACATGGCCTCGAGGTCGCGGTGGAGGAGTACAAATCGTCGATCGAGCTCGAGCCCGACTACCCGGACGCGCACCTCAACCTCGGCCTCACGCTCGCGGACATGGGCAAGACCGAGGAGGCGCTGCGGGAGCTGCAGCGCGCTGTCGATCTCGCGCCCGACGACGGCTTCGCGCGCCACGAGCTCGCGGCGCTGCTGATGGACGAGTCGGACTATCGCGCGGCGATCCAGCAGCTCAAGGAGGTCGTGCGGCTCGAGCCCGGGAGCTGGGAGGCGCAGCTGGATCTCGGCATCTGCTACGCGCAGAAGGGCTTCTACGCGGAGGCCGAGAAGTCCTACAAGGCGGCGCAGGAGCTCGCGCCCGACGACATCCTCGTCCACTACAACATGGCCGCGCTCTACTCTCTCTGGGGCCGCAGGGAGACGTCGCTCGAGCACCTCAAGGCCGCGCTGGCGATCGACGCCGAGAAGGTGCGCGGTTGGCTCGCGACCGATCCGATGTTCGACGCGCTCAAGGGCGACGCGGCGATCAAGGCGCTGCTGGCCTGATCCGCCCGTCGACCCCGATCGGTCATGCCTCGCCGGCGGCGAACCAGGAGATCGCGCGCGCGCCGACGAGCTTCGTGACGGTGCGGTTCATCAGCACGTTGAGCACGAGGCCGAGGCCGAGCGGGATCGCGCCCAGCAGCGCCTTGGGCGCGAGCTTCCAGCCGAGCAGCGAGAAGACGATCGCGATCCACCGGCCGAGGTTGCCGCCGAGCACCTTGCGGACGAGGGCGACGAAGGCCCGCTTCGTGAGCTTCTTGCCGGTGAACTTGCCGATCTCCGCGAGCGTGCCGAGGCCCGCGACGAGCACGCAGGCGTCACGCTCGCGCTCGATCGAGACGTCCCGGCCGTAGGCCGTCGCGATCGCGAG
>CAYHCR010000489.1:0-4056 GCA_964354895.1 uncultured Myxococcales bacterium
GTCCCTTCGTCCAGCACGAAGAGGCCGGTCAGCTCTGCGCCTTCGACGAGCACCTGCTCCAGCGTCACCTCGGCGCCGGCCGCGGCCTCCAGCCCCGCCTCTCCGCCGCGGAGCGTAAAGCCGCGTAGCTGCACGGGCGCGGCGCGATCGACCAGGAGCGCCGCGTCGCCGGAGGCCGCGTCACCCAGCAGCGTCACCTCTTCCGCGCAGCGCCCCACCAGCGTCACGGCGCGCGAGATCCGGAACGAGCCGGCGTAGCTGCCCGCATCGAGCGCGATCGTCGCGCCGGCGGGCGCCACGGCGAGGGCGGCCGCGAGCGAGCGAAAGCGCGTGGCGCCGTCGTCCGCCTGCGCAGGCCCGACGAAGATCGACGCAGCGGCGGGCGGGAACGGCGCGGCGCAGTCGCCGAGCGGGGCGCAGCGGCCGTCGAGCGTGCGTCGCTGCGCGCCAGGGCAGCTTCGCAGCTGCGCGAACGTGCAGCCGCCGTCCTCGTGCAGGGTCGCGCCGGCAGGACAGCTCTGCGGACCCGCCGGGCGGCAGGCAGGATCTCCCAGGGCCGGCCTGGCGTGGCCCGGACAGGTCTCTGCCGCGATCGGCGCGCAGCCGGCGCCGTCGGTCGCGGCCTCCAGCGGCGCGGCGCAGTCGACGTGGCCGGTCGCGAGGCAGGCGCCGTCGAGGCCGCGGGGCGTCTCGCCGGCCGCACAGCCCG
Source organism: uncultured Myxococcales bacterium (assembly GCA_964354895.1). Lineage (GTDB taxonomy): Bacteria > Myxococcota > Myxococcia > Myxococcales > Vulgatibacteraceae > CAYHCR01. Next base: position 710 of record CAYHCR010000489.1, read on the forward strand.
GCAGGCCGCCGCTGCCGCCCGGCCCCTCGCCCCCGCTCCCGCCCGCCGGCGCACCGCCGCTCCCACCCGCGCCATCGGCCGCGGGCGCGTCGTCTCCGCACGAGGCGCAGAGAAGCACGAGCAGCGCCAGCGCGAACGGCCGCGTCACGGGTTCGGTCCGAGGCCGAGCGCGCCGTCGACCACGGGGAGGGCGGCGCGCGGCGTCTCGAAGTCGACGCCCGTCGGCTCGCCTGCAGCGCTCGTGTTCTGCACGATGACGCCGAGCTGCCCGGCCAGCGGGTTCACGCGGCCATCGAGCACGATGATCCCCGCCGCGCCCTGATCGACGAGCAGCTGCGCGCGCGTCGAGCCGCCGAGCTCCGTGCGCTCGAGCCGGACGGTGCCGGTGCCGCCGAAGAGCCCGATCCCGTCTCCGATCGTCTCGGTCGTGCCGAGGTCCGTCAGGACGTCGACGCCGATCGTCCGGCCGACGTACCCGTCGAGCACGATGATGCCCCGCGAGTCGAGCGAGCCGAGGCCCACCAGCCGGTTCCCCTCGATGCGGCCCTCGCCGCCGGTGACGGAGAGCGCCGGCTCCTCGATCGTGCCGCGCAGCCCCTGGGCCCAGACGCCGCGGCCGAGGTTGTCGCGCACGACCGCGTCGATCAGCGCCGCGCTCGTGCCGCCCTCGCCGTCGACGAGGAGGCCGACCTCCTCGTTGCCCGCGAGCTCCGTGCCCTCGAGCGAGAGCCGCGCACCGTGGCTCGCCACCGCGCCGTAGCCGCCGACGAGGCTCGTGGAGTCGCAGTCGAGCACCGCGCCGCCGACCATGCGCACGTTCGCCCCGTGCGCCCAGAGGCCCAGCTCGCTCTGGCGCAGGGTGACGGCGCGCAGCGTGAGGAGCGCGTCGTCCGTGCGACAGCGGGCGCCCTCGCAGAAGGCGTAGAGCGCCGTCCCGGCGACGTCCTGCACGGAGACGTCGGTCAGCATTGCGGGTCCGCCGTCGACGTAGACGCCGACCGAGCCTCCGGCGATCGAGAGGCCGACGAGCCCCGCGCCCGCGCGCATCGTCACGACGGGGAGCGTCGGATCGGCCGGACGCAGGGTCAGCGCCGCGGCGCCCGCCCGCGCGACGAGCTGCACGCCCGCCGGGAGATCGAGGTTCACCGAGGCGTCCGCGTCGACCCGCACGCAGTCGCCCGCCGTCGCCGCCGCGAGCGCCGCCGCGAGCGTGGGGTGCTCCTCGCCGATCACGAGCACCTTTGCGCACGTCAGGCCCGCGGGGAGCTGGTCCGGGTCGAGGGCCTCGTCCGCGGGCGCGTCGGCCTCGCCTGCGCAGCCTGCGAGCAGGCCTGCGCAGAGCCCGAGGGTCGTCACGAAATGGCAGTGCTTCACGGTGCCTCTCCCTGCCTCACGGCGTGTCGACGAGCGTCGCGGCGAGCGCCGCGAGGCGGCCATCCTGTCCCTTCACGCCCGCGGCCGACAGCCCCTGGCGCGCCGCTTCGAGGTGGCCCCGCGCGAGCTGGCGCGCCTCGGGGAGCTCACGCTGCGCGGCGTGCGCCTCCGCGGCGACGAGGTGCGCGAGCGCGAGGAAACGCGGGTGGACGGCACGCGCGGCGTGGTCGAGCGCCTCGTCCGCGAAGAGCGCGGCGAGATCGAAGCGTCCCTCCGCGAGCGCGAGGGCGGCGCGGGAGATCGTCGCGTCGGCGAGCACATCCAGCAGCCCGCCGCGCTTCGCGACCGCGCACGCCTCCACGAGCGGCGCCTGCGCCTCCGCCGGGCGCCCCGCCGCGAGCTCCGCCTGGCCGAGGTTGCTCGCGCAGACCGCCACGCTCTTGGCCCAGCCCGCCGTCCGCGCCAGCGCGAGCGCCGCCCGGAAGTGTTCGGCCGCGCGCGCCGGCTCGCCGCGATCAAACGCGATGGCGCCGAGGTTCACGCGCGCCGCGACGGCGAGCCGCGGGCTCGGCTGGCCGTCCGCGAGCGTCGCGGCCTCGAGGAACGCCCGCTCCGCAGCGGCGTGTTCGCCCAGGGACAAGTGCAGCGTGCCGAGCGTGTTGTGCGCGCTCGCCACCGCGTGGCGCACGGCCGGATCGGAGCCGGGCAGGCCCTCGGCCGTCGCGAGCGCGCGCGCGAGCGGCGCACGGGCGGCGTCGTGCTCGCCCCTCGCCGCGTGAAGGAAAGCCTGCTGCCCATACAGCTGCAGCGCCGCGAGCCCCTCGGGCACCGGACCGAGCGCCTGCAGCCCTGACGCGACCGCCGCGAGCGCCTCGTCGTGCCGCCCCTGCTCCTTGCGCAGCAGCGCGACCGAGAGCTGCAGCCCCGCGAGCAGCTCTGCCGGCGCCGGCTCCTCGCCCAGCCCCGCGAGCGCCTCGTCGAGCGCCAGCGAGGCCTCGTCGTGGCGGCCGGCGGCGACGAGGGCGTCGGCGAGCGAGCGGCCGAGGCGCGCGCGCTCCTCGGCGGTCGGCGCGCCCGCGGCGAGCGCCTGTCGGAAGAGCTCCGCGGCGTCGAGCGGAGAGAACAGCCGCACCGCGCGGCGGGCCGCTGCAGCGATCGGCCGACGTGCCTCGTCGGGCAGTCCTGCCGACTGCAGGTGCGCGGCGGCCTCGAGCTCCACGGGATCGCCCAGCCCCGCGCGCTCCGCGAGGAAGCGCCCCACGCGCCGGTGCGCCTCGACGCGCAGCGCGCGCGGCAGCGACGCATACGCGACGTCCCGCAGGGCGCCGGCGCGAAAGCCGAGCTCCGGCTCGCCCGGGAGCGTCGAGGGGCGCCTCGCCACCACGAGCCCGCGCTGCTGCAGCACCACGACCAGCCGCGCGACGCGCTCGGGCAGCGCCTCGGGCCACGCGGCCTGCAGCGCGCCCTGCCAGAAGACGCGGCCGCACACCGCGGCGCGGCGCAGGAGCTCCTTCTCGTCCGGCGGCAGCGCGTCGAGGCGTGCCTGGTGCACGCCGCGGATCGCATCGGGCAGCTCTGCCGGGATCGAGGAGGGCCCGGTCCAGCGCGCCTTTCCGTCGGGCCCCGACAGGATGCGCCCCTGATCACGCAGCAGCTCGACGAAGGCGCGCACGCCGCCCGGGGAGCCCTCCGCCCGCCGCGCGAGCGTCGCCGCGAGCCCACCCGGGAGCCCGGCCACGTCCGCCAGCAGGCGCACGGCGAAGGCCTCGGCGCGCGCGGCGTCGAGCGGCAGCAGCTCGACGGTCGGCACCTCGTCGGGCAGCTCTGCCACGGCCTCCGTGCGCCCCGCCACGACGATCCAGAGCGGCCCGCCCGCCGACGCCGCGAGCCGGACGAACGCCCGCCGCGAGGCCGCGTCGACGTGCTCGAAGTCCTCCAGCACGAGCACGCACGGCGCCCCGTGCGCCGCCGCG
>CAYHCR010000490.1:0-4053 GCA_964354895.1 uncultured Myxococcales bacterium
TCTTCATCGGGAACGGCGTCGTCTACAGCGGCTTCACGGTCAACGGCAGCATCCCGGGCCCGACGTTCCTCGCCGAAGAGGGCGACGTGATCGAGCTGACCGCGACGAACAACGGCTCGGTCCCGCACGGCGTCTCGATCCACGCGGCCTACACGCAGACCTCCAAGTACCTCGGCAAGATCCCGGCCGGCGGCACGAAGTCGATGCTCTTCCGCGTCAACACCCCCGGCGTATACATGTACCACTGCGCCCCGGGCGGCCACGCGATCCCGATGCACACGCTCCTCGGCCAGTACGGCATGATCGTCGTCAAGCCGAAGAGCGTGAAGTTCAAGGCGGAGGAGGTCATCGGGAGGCCGCCGGACGTCGAGCTCTACATCGTGCAGCACGAGCTCTACACCTCGGGCAAGGACGCCATCGAGGGCAACGCCGCCTACGTGATGTTCAACGGGAAGCTCTTCCGGTACGTCGAGAGCCCGATCAAGGTCCGCCCGGGCGATTTTGTACGCATCAATTTCCTGAACGTCGGCCCGAACCTCGTCTCCACCTTCCACATCGTCGGGATCATCTGGGACTACGCCTACTGGCAGGGCACGCCGACGCCGTCGAACACCTTCACCGGCGGCCAGACGGTCACCGCCGGGCCGTCCGACTCCTGGGTCGTCGACTTCCGCGTGCCGCCCGACGAGGGCAACTACCTGATCGTCACACACGCGTTCGGCTCGACGACGCGCGGCGCGATCGGCGTGCTGGCGGCGACGAAGGACGCGCCCCGCGAGCCGCCCGGGCTCGCCGAGGGCCCGACCTACACCAAGGAGGAGATGGCCGCGCACGTGAAGAAGGCGGTCCGCGTGATCTCGCCCTTCAAGCCCTCCTCGGACGAGCTCGCCGACCCGTACGTGCTGCCGCAGGGGCAGAAGAAGCTGAAGATCCAGATCATCGGCAATTCTTTCTGGCCGAAGGTCGCTTCGGTCCCCGCCGGCACGACGATCGAGTGGGTGAACGAAGACATCTTCACCTTCGCGAGCGGTGAGTTCGCGGGCGTCCACGACGCGGTGACCTCCGACGCGCCCGAGCACTTCTCGTCGAACCTGCTCGGTCACGGCGAGCGCTGGAGCAAGAAGCTCACGAAGAAGGGCGAATACAAATACTATTGCTCGCCGCACCCGTACATGCAGGGGATCATCCGCGTCTACTGAGGGCGCGCGGGCGTCGCTCCGGCGCCCCGCCCGTCTCCGCAGCGGCCCCGGCCGCTCGAAGGAAGGAACCGACCATGTCTCGAACCAGGATCCTGCCGAAGTGGCTCGCGCTCTCGGGCGCCGTCGCGCTGCTCTGCACGCCGCTCGTCGCGGCCGCCGAAGACGGCAAGGAGATCTTCCTTCGCTCCAAGTGCACCACCTGCCACACGATCGAGTCCGCCGGCGTGACGCAGCCGCCGGGCGAGGCAGACGAGGAGGAGAAGCCGAAGGACCTCTCCGACGTCGGCAGCAAGCACGACGCCGCGTGGATCAAGGACTGGCTCCAGAAGAAGGTCGAGCAGAACGGCAAGAGCCACCGCAAGCGGTTCGGCGGCACGCCCGCGGAGCTCGACGTGCTCGCGAAGTGGCTCACCTCCCTCAAGAAGCCCAAGCCGTAGCGGCGTCCGGACGCGCGTCGTCCCGAAGCAGACGCGCGTCCACCCCGCGGAGAGACCACGATGGGATGCAAGCGAGATGCGTCGGGCGCTGGCGCCTCCGTGGTCGTGGCGCTCGCCCTCCTGCAGCTCTGCTGCGGAGGCGCCGAGCCGGCCCACGGCGACGGGCCCGATCCGCTGCATGACGTCCCCGTGCCGCTGCCGCCGGAGGAGCTCGGCCTCGTGGATCGCGCGGCCGCGCCGAAGCCCACGCAGAACACCCCGGTGCCGCCGCCGGAGCTCAGCGCGAAGTATTGGCCCTGCAGCGAGTGCCACGACGAGACCATGCCCGCCGATCCGAAGCGGCGCGTCCTCACGGAGGACCACAAGAAGATCGTCCTCGTCCACGACGAGGAGAACCGCTGGTGTCTGGACTGCCACGACGCCGACGACCGCGACCAGCTCCGGCTCGCGAGCGGCGCGAAGATCCCCTTCACCGAGTCGCATCGGCTCTGCGGCCAGTGCCACGGCCCGACCTACCGCGACTGGAAGCGCGGCGTGCACGGCAAGCGGACGGGGATGTGGAACGGCGAGAAGAAGTACCTGCTCTGCTCGCACTGCCACGACCCGCACGCGCCGCGCTTCAAGCCGCTCGCGCCGAAGCCGCCGCCCGTGCGGCCCGAACAGATCCGGTAGGGAGACAACAATGCCGAACGATCCAGGCAGGATCTCTCTCCCGATCCTTGCCGAACCAACAGACGTCGGGCCTGCGACCGGCTGCGGCGGCGACGCTGGCTGCGGCGACGAGGGCGGCCCGGACGAGGGCGGGCTCGGCCGACGGGCGTTCCTGCGGGCGCTCGGGGCGGCGGGCGCGGCCGCGTTCGTCGAGACGGGCTGCACCGAGGCGTTCGTCGAGCAGTTCGTCCGGACGCACATGCGGGAGATGACGCGCGCGGAGCTGCGGCGCTTCCTCGAGCAGCTCGAGGGCGACTACAAGGCGCGCTTCGGCGTCGAGGTCGAGGTCCGGGCCACCCCGCCGATCCCCGGCGTGAAATTCGGCCAGGCGCTCGATCTCTCCCGCTGCATCGGCTGCCGTCGCTGCGTCCACGCCTGTGTGGACGAGAACAACCAGTCCCGCCCTTCGCCGGAGACGGCGAAGCACAACAACCCGATCCAGTGGATCAAGGTCCTCGAGATCGAGCAGTCGCGCGGCATCGATCTGACGCACGCCGATCCCTACTACGACCCCGCGCTCGTCCCGAGGCCCGGCCACTTCTATCTGCCGATCTCCTGCCAGCAGTGCGAGAACCCGCCCTGCACGAAGGTCTGCCCGGTGCAGGCGACCTGGAGCGAGCCGGACGGCATCGTCGTCGTCGACTACGACCGCTGCATCGGCTGCCGGTACTGCATGGTCGCCTGCCCATACGGGGCTCGACGCTTCAACTGGGGCGAGCCCCACCTGCCGACCGACGCGCTCAACCCGAACACGCACGTGCTCGGCAATCGGCCCCGCGAGAAGGGCGTCGTCGAGAAGTGTACGTTCTGCATCCAGCGCACCCGCGCCGGCCGCTACCCCGCGTGCGTCGAGATCTGCCCGGTCGGCGCGCGCAAGTTCGGCAACCTCCTCGACCCGGAGAGCGAGCTGCGCGCGGTGCTCGACACGCGGCGCGTGTTCATCCTCAAGGAGGAGCTCAACACGCAGCCGAAGTTCTTCTACTTCTTCGGGAGCTGATCCCGGCCGGGGCCGTCGATGTCGAACGAGATCGTCCAGTTCTGCGCAGGCAGCCTGCGCCACCTGCGGAGCGGCTCCCGCTGGTACGTCGCGTGGGTCGTCCTCCTGCTGGGGCTCATCGGGTGGGGCGCGTCGGGCTGGGTGCAGCAGGCGCGCGAGGGGCTCATCGAGACCGCGATGCGCGACCAGGTGATGTGGGGCTTCTACATCGGCAACTTCACGTTCCTCGTCGGCGTCGCCGCGGCCGCGGTCGTGCTCGTGATCCCGGCCTACATCTATCACTGGGGGCCGATCTACGAGATCGTCATCATCGGCGAGCTGCTCGCGATCTCGGCGATCATCATGTGTCTGTGCTTCGTGTCGGTCGACATCGGCCGGCCGGATCGGGTGTTGAACCTGCTGCCGTTCGTCGGCACGCTGAACTTTCCACAGTCGCTGCTCGCGTGGGACGTCCTCGTGCTGAACCTGTATCTGGTGCTCAACGTCACGATCGTCTCGCACCTGCTGTATCGCGCCTACCACGGCCGGGAGCCGAGCAAGGCGTTCGTCGTGCCGCTCGTGCTCCTCTCGATCCCGATGGCGGTCAGCATCCACACGGTGACCGCGTTCCTCTACAGCGGCCTCGCCGCGCGGCCCTATTGGAACGCCTCGATCCTCGCGCCGCGCTTCCTCGCGTCGGCCTTCTGCTCGGGGCCGGCGATCATCCTGA
>CAYHCR010000491.1:0-4052 GCA_964354895.1 uncultured Myxococcales bacterium
CGCCGTGCTGAGGGGGCAGGGCGGGCAGGGTGGCGTCCTCGCATCGGTCGACGCCGCGACCGTCCTCGGCGCGCAGTTTCCCGCAGACTTGCCCTGCGACGGCGCGGGCGAGGCGCGGATCCTCCTGCGCAACGACGGCACCACGACCTGGACGCGCGCGGGCGGCTACAAGCTCGGCGCGGTCGACGACGCCGACGACCTCTTCGGCCCTGACACCCGCGTGTGGCTCGACGAGGCGGACGCGATCCTCCCGGGCTCCACGCGGCTCTTCGTCGTCCCGCTCCGCGCGCCCGCGACGCCCGGCCCGCGCACGACGGACTGGCGCATGGTCCGCGAGGGCGTCGGCTGGTTCGGCGGGATCGCGGCCGCGACGGTCGAGGTGACGTGCGCCGCGCCGATCGACCCGACGACGCTCGATCGCAAACACCTGCTCGGCTACCAGGGGTGGTTCGGCTGCGCGGGCGACGGCTCGCCCGTCGACGACTGGTTGCACTGGTTCCCGGGCGGCCCGCCCGACGCCGGCCGCGCGAGCTTCGACCTCTGGCCCGACGTCTCCGAGCTCGGCCCCGGCGAGGGCTGCGACACCTCGATGACGCTCCCGTCCGGCGCCCCGGCGCGCCTGTTCTCGTCGTGGCACCCGGCCACGGTCGACCGCCACTTCGGCTGGATGCAGGCGCACGCGCTCGACGGCGTCCTCCTGCAACGCTTCTCGTCCGAGCTCGCCGATCCGCGCTTCCTCGCGCTCCGCGACGGCATCGCCGGCAACGTCCGAGACGGCGCCGAGGCCCACGGTCGCGTCTTCGCGCTGATGTATGACCTCTCCGGCACGGAGGCGCCGATCCTCGTCGCGCGGATCCAGGAGGACTGGCGTCACGTGGTCGAAGATCTCGGGATCACCTCGAGCCCGCGCTACCTGACCGACGGCGGCCTCCCCGTGCTCGGCGTGTGGGGCCTCGGCTTCGACGGCCGCGATCTGACGCCCGCGCAGGCGACCGAATTGCTCGACTGGTTCCAGCGCGACGCGCCTGCACACCTGCGCGCTCGGATCATCGGCGGCGTGCCGAGTTACTGGCGCACGCACACCGGCGACGCCGATCCCGATCGCGCGTGGGACGCGGTGTGGGCCCGGCTCGACGTGGTGAACCCCTGGGCGGTCGGCCGCTTCGCCGACGACGCGGGCGCGGACGCCTATCGCCGCGACGTGCTCGAGCCCGACGTCGCGCTCACGAGCGGCCGCGGCCAGCGCTACATGCCGGTCCTCTTCCCCGGCTTCTCCTGGACGAACCTCACCAACCACGCGAACCCGATCAACCAGATCCCGCGTCGCGGCGGCCGCTTCTACTGGCGGCAGGTCCACAACGCGCTGACCGCTGGCTCCACGATGTTCTTCGGCGCGATGTTCGACGAGGTCGACGAGGGGACCGCCATGTTCCAGGCGGCGCCGACCGCGGCCGAGGCGCCGGCGCAGGGCGAGTTCCTCACGCTCGACGCTGACGGCGAGGCCATCCCGGCCGACTTCTACCTGCGGCTCGCGACCGAGGCCTCGCGCGCGCTTCGGGGCGAGCTCCCGCACGGCCCGGCGCGGCCCATCGCGCCGTGAGCGTCGTCGATACAATGCAACGTCAGGAGGCCTCATGGCCGCGATCGTCACGATCTACACGACCCCCGTCTGTCCGTACTGCGTGCGCGCGAAGTCGCTGCTGAAGGCGCGTTCGATCCCGTTCACCGAGGTCGACGTCGCGGCGGACGACGAGAAGCGCGCGTGGCTGGTGCAGACGACCGGTCGGCGAACGGTGCCGCAGATCTTTCTGGGTGACGAGTCGATCGGCGGCTCCGACGACCTCCACGCGCTCGACGCGAAGGGCGAGCTGCTGCCGAAGCTGCGCGCGCTCGGGATCCTCGGCGCGTAGCGCCCGCTTCGTGCCAAGCTGCGGAAAATGAGCGCGGGCTCGGTCCTCGGCATCGACTTCGGCACCACCAACTCCTCGGCCGCGTACTTCGACGCGACCGGGAGGCTGCGCCTCGTCCCGATCGGGGACAAGCGCTTCACGCTGCCCTCGGTCGCGTGGTTTCGCGCGGCGGACAAGGTCGTCGTCGGCCAGGCCGCGCGCACCCAGATCGTGGATGATCCGGCGCACACGCTCTACGAGGTGAAGCGCTTCCTCGGCCGCCGCTACCAGTCCGAATTCGTCCAGCGCAACCGGGGCCGCTACGGCTTCGAGGTGCTCGAGGGCGCCGAGGGCGCGCCGTCGGTCGAGATGTACGGCCGGATCGTGCCGATCGAGGAGGTCGCGACGCGCGTCATCGCGCAGCTGCTCGATCACGCCAACCACGCCGCGGGCGTCCCGTTCCGGCAGTGCGTGATCGCGGTGCCGACCCACGCCGGCCACCGGCAGCGCGAGGCGACGCGCCGCGCGGCGCAGGCGGCGGGGCTCGAGGTCCGGGCGCTCGTGAACGAGCCGACGGCGGCCGCGCTCTACTACGCGAACCTCAAGACGGCCCTGCAGACCGTGCTGGTCTTCGATCTCGGCGGCGGCACCCTCGACGCCACGCTGATGTCGGTCGACAAGCGCACCGTGCGCGTCCTCGCGACCGGCGGAGACGCCTTCCTCGGCGGCTCCGACTTCGACAGCGCGATCGGCGCAACGCTCATCGAGCGCTTTCATGCGGCGCACGGCATCGATCTGCGCGAGCAGAAGATCGTGGTCCAGCGGCTGCTCTTCGCCGCGGAGTCGGCCAAGATCGCGCTCTCCGCCAAGGAGAGCGTGCGGCTGCACCTGCCGTGCGTCGTGCCCGGCCCGGACGGTCGGTTCCTCGATCTCGACGTGTTGCTCACCCGCGCCGAGGTCGAGGGGATGGTCGAGCCGCTCGTCGAGCGGGCGATCGGGACGTGCGGCGAGGTCCTCGAGCGCGCAAAGGTGTCCGTCGAGGCGATCGACGAGCTCGTGCTCGTCGGCGGACAGACGCGCTGGCCGGCGATCCGCCGCAAGCTCTCCCGCTTCCGCAAGCTCTCCGCCGAGCGCGACGTGCCGGCGGATCTCGCCGTCGCGGTCGGCGCAGCTGTCCTCGGCCGCAACCTCGCCCGCGGCGCGCGCGGCCTCGCGGACGTCGTCGCGATGCCCGTCAGCGTGATGATGCCGGGCGGGCGCTCGCACGTGGTGGTGGCCGCGAACACGCCGGTTCCCTGCGCCTGCCGCGTCTCGCTGGAGTCGCTCCCATCGTGGACCGCGCTCATCCCGATCCTGATCTTCGAGTCGGTGGACGAGACCAGCGTCGAGCGCGACGCGATCGGCACGGTGCAGATCCCGCCCGGCTGGCGGCAGAGCCAACTGCGCGGCAAGCCGGAGCTCGAGCTCGCGATCAGCGCCGACTTCGTGCTCACCGCGACGCTCGTCTCCACCGCGGGCGAGCGCGTGGACGCCCCGGTGCAGCGCGCGCGGTGACGGGCTGGTAGCCTCCTTCGCCGATGGCCGGCCGCAGCGACGAGACGCTTGAACCAACCACGACGGAGGCCGAGGCCGAGGGCTCGCTCCGCCCGCGCACGTTCGCCGAATACGTCGGCCAGCGCCGGGTCGCCGACAAGCTCAAGGTCTACGTCGCCGCCGCGCAGGCCCGCGGGCGCGCTCGCAAGCGCGACGACGAGGCGCTCGATCACTGCCTCTTCTCCGGGCCGCCCGGCCTCGGCAAGACCTCGCTCGCCGGCGTCATCGCGGAGGAGCTCGGCAGCCGGCTGCATTATACGAATGGCCCGGCGCTCCAGAAGAAGGGCGATCTCGCGGGGCTCCTCACCGCGCTCGAGCCCCGGGACGTGCTCTTCATCGACGAGATCCACCGGCTCGCGCCGGCGATCATGGAGAGCCTCTATCCGGCGATGGAGGACTTCCGCTTCGACATCGTGCTCGACAGCGGACCGGCCGCCCGCGCCGTGAAGATCGATCTGCCGCGCTTCACGCTCATCGGCGCGACGACGCGCTCGGGCCTGCTCGCGAGCCCGCTGCGCGAGCGCTTCCCGATCCAGGAGCGGCTCGACTTCTATCCGGTCGACGAGCTCG
>CAYHCR010000492.1:0-4034 GCA_964354895.1 uncultured Myxococcales bacterium
CCTCGCTCAACCTCGGCGGCTCCGTCGGGGATGATCCGGCCGCGGTCGCGGAGAATCTGCAACGCTTCGCCCGCGCGGCCGGCCTCGACGCGCCGCCGATCACCGTGACCCAGGTCCATGGCGTCGCCGTGATCGAGGCGCAGGACGCGGCAGGCGCGCAGGCCGACGCGCTGCTGGCGACGAGCCCGGGCGACGTGGTCGGCGTCCGGACCGCCGACTGCGTCCCGCTGCTGCTCGCCCACCCCCGCTCCGGCCGGGCGGCGGCCGTCCACGCCGGCTGGCGGGGCACGATCGACGGCGTGCTCGGCGCCGCCCTCGTCGCGCTCGCCGCCCCGCCGGCAGAGCTGCTCATCGCGATCGGGCCGGCGATCGGGCCCTGCTGCTACGAGGTCTCCGCCGAGCTCGCGGGGCGATTTCGCGCGACCTTCGGGGCTTGCGTGGCGCCGGCGCGTCACCTCGATCTCACGCGCTCGCTGGAACGGACGCTCCTCGAGGCGGGTGTTCCCACGGAGGCGATCGAGCGGGTCGGGGGCTGCACCGCCTGTGATCCCACGCGCTTCTTCTCGCACCGCCGAGATGCGGGGAGGACCGGACGCCACCTCGCGTTCGTCGCCGCGCGGCCGGTTTCTTGACGGCCTCCAGGTCCCCTCCTACGCTCCCTCCGAATCCCCAGCGATTTTCCGGCGATATCACTCGATGAGATCACTCCATCCCTTGATGAGACCTCTCGGAGCCCACCTCCTGATCCTCGCCGCGGCCGCCGCCAGCGGCGCCTGCGCGCACGCCGAGCCCGCGCCGCCGTGGACGCGGGACGTCTCGCTGCTGCGGGACGAGCTGCGATCGATGCGGGCCGAGAGGGAGTCGGATCGCCGCCGCCTCGACTCGCTCGAAGCGCACGTTACGGCGCTCGCGCGGCGGGCCGATCGCAGCGGCGGACCTCGCGAGGCGTCCGCGACGCTCTCGATCCCACGTGATCTGAACGTCGTCCGCGCGAAGCCGCCGCCCGGCGCCGGTTCGAGCGGCGACGACTCCTACCTGTTCATCGCCGACTCCGGCCCCGGCCCGGCGCGTTCGATCGCGCCGGTCGCGGTCGGTGGCCCCACGGGCGGGCCGGACGCCGCGCCGCCGCTGCCGACCGAGGTCGAGCTCCGTGATCCCGGCGCGCCCGCGCCGACGGCGGATCTCGGCGCGCTTCGAGATGGGCTTGCTGCGATCGAGGCGGGCGACGCCGGCAAGGGCGCAGCGCTCCTCGAACGCTTCGTCGGCAGCGCCCCGAAGGACCCCTCGACCGACAACGCGCTCGTCGCGCTCGGCGACGCCTATCGGAGCGCGGGCCAGCCTGGCAAGGCGCTCGCCGCCTATGAGCGGATCGTCACGGGCTACCCGGCCGGCGATGCCGTCGCGACCGCGCTGTTGCGGTACGGCGAGACGTGCCTTGCCCTGAACCGGAAGCCCGCCGCGAAGGCCGCGTTTCAGCGCCTCGTTGACGAGCACCCCTCGACGGAGCCGGCGGTCGCGGCCCGGGCGAGGCTGAAGAGCTTGTAGCTCCGCGCTCGCGGGGCCTGGGTCCTCCCGGACCGATGGGCCTCTCGGATCGATGGGACAATGGCCTTCGGGCCACGCAGGTTGGGCCGGCCATGGGCCGGCGAGGAGTGAACGATGCGACGCTGGCTCTTCATCCCCGCGCTCGGGCTCGTGGCGCTCCCGCTCGCGGCGGTCGCCCAGGAGTCGGGCGGCGAACCTGCGGCGGCGCCTGCCGCGGCGGCCCCTGTCGCGACGGACTCAGAGCCCGAGGGGGCCGGCAGGCCGGCCCGCGGCGGCGCGAGGGCCGAGGACGGCGAAGAGCCCGAGGCGAGCGACCTCGACAAGGCCAACGACTCGCGGCCGAAAGACTTCGGCGGAGCCGCCGATCCCGCCGACCTCGAGGGCGTGAAGACGGACCACCACAACGTCGAGCGCGGCGACACGCTGTGGGACATCTCCGGCAAGTACCTCGGCAACCCCTGGTACTGGCCCAAGGTCTGGTCCTACAACCCCGAGATCGAGAACCCCCACTGGATCTATCCAGGCGACGACGTCCGGTTCTATCCGGACGACGGCAAGGGGGAGGCGGACGGCGAGAAGCGCGAGCTCGACGACGTCTCCAAGGGCGACTTCAACCGCCCCGACTACGGCGAGGAGGACGACGACGTCACCTCGGCCGGCAAGATCGGCTTCGACACGAAGCGCAGCTTCCTCACGCGCCACGACGGCTTCGTCACGCCCCGTGAGCTCGCCGAGTCGGCGACGATCGCCAAGAGCCCGGAAGAGAAGGAGTGGATGTCGGAGGGCGACATCGTCTACCTGGAGTGGCCCCAGCGCGAGTCCGCCAAGATCGGCGAGAACTACGTGATCGTCCGGACCGCTCGCCTCATCGTGATCCCCGAGGAGGACATCGAGGTCGGGTACATCACCGAGATCCTCGGCAACGCGCGCGTCGTCTCCGCGGATCCCAAGGAGAACCTGATCATCGCGCGGATCGACAAGTCGTTCAGCGAGATCCGCCGCGGCGACTTCATCGGTCCGGCGGGCGCGCGCACCGCGCGGCGCATCAATCGCAAGTCGAACACGGTCTCGCTCAACGGCTACGTGCTCGAGACGGTGGACGAGGGGCAGCTCAACTTCGGCGGCTTCGAGTACGTCTTCGTCGACAAGGGCCGCCGGGACGGCGTCGAGGAGGGCAACACCTTCGACGTCGTGCGGCGCTCGGACGGCCTCGACACCGACGGCATCAACCCCGGCTACGACGAAGGCCTTCCGGAGTTCCGCGTCGCGCAGCTCATGGTCGTGGACACCAAAGAGAGCGCCTCGACCGCCATCGTCGTCTACGCGGCCGCGGAGATCCTCCCGGGCGACAAGATCAAGATGCGTCAGGCCAAGAAGTAGCGGTCCGTTCGCAGCGGACCTCCCGACGCCCGGCGGCCTCCCACGAGGCGCCGGGCGTCGTCGTTCGCGCGGCGCGTGGAGGCGGGAGCCGCTATGCTCGCGCCCTCGGAGGTGGTCTTGGAGAAGCGTTCGGTCAGCGTGCTGCTCTTCGTCTTTGGCGGGCTCTTCCTCGCGCTGTTCGGAATGCTCCTGCTCGCGTTCGCCGCGATGCAGGGCGAGCGCAAGAGCTACGCCGCCTCGCCCTTCGGCGGCGGCCAGATCGGCGTGGTCGAGGTCAAGGGCCCGATCATGGAGTCGGACGAGACCGTCGCCGAGCTCCATGAGTTCCTCGAGGACGAGCGGATCCTCGCCGTGATCGTCCGCGTCGATTCGCCGGGCGGCGCCGTCGCGCCGTCGCAGGAGATCCACGACGAGGTGAAGCGGCTCGCGCAGAAGAAGAAGGTCGTCATCAGCATGGGCAACCTCGCGGCCTCGGGCGGCTACTACCTCGCCGCGCCCGCCACGAAGATCGTCGCGAACCCCGGCACGATCACCGGCTCGATCGGCGTCATCACGCAGATCCCGAACGTCTCGGCGATCGCGGAGAAGATCGGGTTCGAGATGAACACGATCAAGAGCGGTCCGGCGAAGGACAGCGGCAATCCTTTTCGCGCCTTCACCGAGGACGATCGCGCCGCGTTCCAGGGCATGATCGACAACGTCTACGCCCAGTTCGTGCGCGCGGTCTCCGAGGGGCGCGGGATCCCGGAGGAGAAGGTCCGCAGCTTCGCCGACGGTCGCGCGATCACCGGCGAGCAGGCGAAGGCGTTCGGGCTCGTCGACGAGCTGGGGAACTTCCGCGACGCCGTACGGATCGCCGGGGAGCTGGCCGGGATCGACGGCGAGCCGCAGCTCGTCTACCCGGACAAGAACGTCCCGTTTTCGCTGGAGAACCTCTTCGCGGGCGGCGCTCGCGCGGCGGTCCGGGCCGGCGCGGCCGAGCTCTCGACGGAGCTGCGCGGTGGCGGGGCGGCTGCGCCGCTGATGTACCTCCTGCCGGTGCACTGAAGGCGCGATGGCGGTGGCCGACGTCCTCTGGGCGGTGCTGCTCGGCGTCGCCGTCGGCGCCG
>CAYHCR010000493.1:0-4032 GCA_964354895.1 uncultured Myxococcales bacterium
GACAACGGGCCCGGCTTCGGGCTCCGCGCCGGGCTGCTCCCGCACCGGAACGTCGGGATCGAGCTCGAGGGCGCGATGTTCAGCTCTGCGGCCGCGGGCGAGACCGCGTCGATCTACGCGCTCCGGGCGCACGTGCTCGGACAGGTGCCCGATCTCATCGCGCGCGACGTGACCCCGTTCGCGGTCCTCGGCGGCGGCGTGCTCGGCGTCTCGAGCGACTCGTTCGGGCTCGGGGAGGACTCCGATCCCGCGCTCCACGCGGGCGTCGGCGTGAAGTATCGCGCCTCGCGCGTGATCGACCTCCGGTTCGAGTTCCGGCACGACTTTGCGGACGGCCTCGACGAGCCCGGCTCCGACGACACGATGGCGGGCCACGAGGAGCTGCTCCTCGGCGTCTCGCTCGTGCTCGGCCGCCCCAAGCCGCTCGCGCCGGACACGGATCGAGACGGCTTCCGCGACCCCGTCGACGAGTGCCCCGAGGACGCCGGCATCGGCCCCGACGGCTGCCCCGATCCGGATCCGGATCGCGACGGCTTCGCCGACGAGGCGGACGCCTGCGAGGAGGACGCGGGCACGGCGCCCGACGGCTGCCCCGATCCCGACGGCGACGGCTTCAAGCTCGAGGCGGATCACTGCCCCGATCAGAAGGGGATCGCGCCGGACGGCTGCCCCGACCTGGACCTGGACAAGGACGGCGTGGCGCTGCCTGCCGACCTCTGCCCCGAGACGCGCGGCATCGCGCCGGACGGCTGCCCGGATCTCGACCTCGATCGCGACGGCGTGAAGCTTCCCGACGACAAGTGCCCCGACACGCTCGAGACGAAGAACGGCTTCCAGGACGACGACGGCTGCCCGGACGAGCTGCCCAAGACGCTCGCGAAGTTCACCGGCGCGATCGGCGGCCTGAACTTCGCGTCCGGCAAGGCGACGCTCACGAAGGACTCGTTCAGGACGCTCGACGAGGCCGTGAAGGTGCTCACGGAGTTCCCCGCGCTGAAGCTCGAGGTCTCCGGCCACACGGACGACGCGGGGTCGCGGGAGACGAACGTGAAGCTCTCCGCCGATCGCGCCGAGGCCGTGAAGAGCTACTTCACCAGCAAAGGTGTCGAGGCCGCGCGGATCACCACGCGCGGCGCGGGGCCGGACGCGCCGGTCGCCGACAACAAGACGAAGGCGGGCCAGGCGAAGAACCGCCGGATCGAGTTCAAGCTGCTGCCGTGATCGCGGCGCGCCCGCCATCCGTCGTCGGGGGGGTTTGCGGTGGCGCGCGCGCGTGATCTAGCGTTGGTTCCGTAGACACTACGTTGGGCGACGGAGGCCGGCCGGCCGCACGCCGTCGCTAGGGAAAGACCGCATGGGAACGAGGCTGTACGTCGGGAATCTCGCCTACACCACGACCAACGAGTCGCTCCGCGCCGCGTTCGAGGCGGAGGGTCGCAAGGTCAAGGACGTCTACGTCGCGATCGATCGGATGACGAACCGCTCGCGCGGCTTCGGCTTCGTCGAGATGTTGACGGACGACGACGCGCAGAAGGCGGTGGTCGCGCTCGACAACAAGATGGTCGACGGCCGCGCGATCCGCGTGAACGAGGCGCGCGAACGGGGAGCGGAGGGTCCGCCGCCGCCGTCGGGGCCGCCGCGCAGCGACCGTCCGCCGTCGTCGGGTCCGCCCCGGGGCGATCGCCCGCCGCCGCGTGAGGGAGGCGGCTTCTCCAGCGGTCCTCCCCGCGGTCCGGGTGGCTTCTCCAGCGGCCCGCCGCGCAGCAGCCCGGGCGGCTTCTCCGGCGGTCCTCCGCGTCCGGCCGGTGGTGGCGGCGGCGGCTTCCGGGGTGGCGGCTTCACGCCTCCGCCCTCCCCGTTCGATCCGCCGGCCGAAGCGGGCCGCAGCCGGGCCGACAAGTTCAAGAACCCCAAGCTGAAGAAGGACGACGATCTCGACAACGACGACTTCTAGTCGTCCCAGCTGACGACGACTTCTGGTCGTCCCATCGCAAGTCGACCCATGCGCCCCGGCCCGCAAGGACCGGGGCGTTCGTGTCTCTGCGCTCCGCTGGAGCTGCGGCTCCGGCCCTCGCTGCGTCGGCGTTGGGCCCTGGAAAGACGAAGGCCGGCGCGGGAGCGATCCCGGCCGGCCTTCGTCTGGACCCTTCGGGCGGCCACCGCGGCCGCCCGTCGTCACCTCAACTCACGGCTGGCAGACGTTGCCCACGCAACCACCACCCTGCGGGAAGCAGTCCTGGTCCGTGTTGCAGCCAGCGCCAGGCCCACAGTTCGCCGCCGAGCCGTTGGAGATCAGCGCGGGCGCGGCCATGCCCGAGGCCTCCGCAAGCATGCCGCCGGCGGCGTTCGGCACGTCGTGCACGAGCGTCACGACAGCCGCCGTGCACGCGCCGGGCGAGCCCGTGCAGCTCGCGGTGACGTTGAGGCCACCCGCGAGGTTGATCGCGTCGCGCATCTTCGTGGCGACCTTGAGGCTGGTGTCTCCCACGAGGATTGCAACTGCGATCCGTCCGGCGGTCACGCCACCAACCGAGTTGAACTCGAAGGTGTAGGCGGACGTGGTGAAATCGGTGACCACGAACGTCTGGGTATCGACGACCCGACCCCCGACCGGCAGCGCGCCCGCGGCCGCAGGGATGGCAGTGAACGAGCCGACCGCCGACGACGCGAACGTCGGCGCCACGTTGCACGCCGCCGCGGTGCAGGTGCCGCAGATGTTTGCGTTGTGGTCGTCGCAGAGTTCGGCGCCGCCCACGATGCCGTCCCCGCACGTCGTCGCCATGCAGAAGCCGGCGGAGCAGCTGTTGCTCGTGCAGTCCTCGTTGCTCAGACAGGAGGTCAGGTTGGCGCAGTCGTGTCCGCCGGAACCGGCCGTGCTCGTCCCGATATCGTTGAACGAGAAGCCGCCGTCCCCGACGCCCTCCGTGATCAGGCCCCTGTCGCCGAACGAGCCGAGGTACTGGGAGGTGACCCAGAGCCGCCCGGCTCCACGGATCGAGGCGACCACATTCAGGGTCGACAGCCCGACTCCGTTGATCGCGGTGATCATCCGGTTCCGCACCGTGTCGGCGTTGATGCCGCCCGTGACGTCGACCGCGACGCGGCCCGGTCGGACGCCGTTCGAATTCTTCTCGAATTCGAACACGACCGGCGCGTGGACGCCGTCGCTCACGGTGAAGACCTCACCTTCGACGAGCGAGCCGGCAGCGGGCGTCGTGATCGAACCGCGCGCGTTCGCGATGCCCGTCGAGAGGCAGTTCGCCTCGCACGTACCGCACCCGAGGTTGTTGCGGTCGTCGCAGACCTCGGGGCCGTTCACGGCGCCGTCGCCGCAGTAGCCGGTCATCGGCACGACCAGCGTGCCGAGGCACGTCGCATCGCACGTGACGCCCGTCGTGTTGCCGTACGGCGCGACGAGCTCGTCGGCCGAGTTGCCGTCGTCGCAGACCTCGCCGGCGTCGATCACGCTGTTGCCGCAGTACGGGCCCGTGAGGTTGAGCGGCGCCGTGCAGCCCGCGTTGCACTTGATGCAGGTCGGCTGGCCGTAGATGCAGACGGCCTCGGTCGTGGTGTTGCCGTCGTCACAGACCTCGAGCGGCCCATTGACGAGGCCGTCACCGCAGCGCGGCCCGACCAGGTTCAGCACCGCCGAGCAGGCGCCGTTGCACTTGACGCAGTTCGCGACGCCGTAGGCGCAAGCGGTCTCGGTGATCAGGTTGCCGTCGTCGCAGGCCTCCGGCGCGGTGGTGACGTTGTTGCCGCACAGCGGGCAAGCGCCGCAGCTGACGCGGTTCTTCGTGGCGACGTTCACCGTGCAGCTCTGGATCGTGCCGCAGAAGGCACCGCAGGTCGGCATGTCGGTGAGGCACGGCGGGACCGGCAGGCCATCGCAGACGCCTTCGATCGTCAGGCCCGAGAGCGTCGGAGTGGCCGTGTGGTTGTCCGAGAGGAACGTCACACGGACGCAGAGGATCTCGGAGGGACTGACCTCATTGGGGTTTCCGCCGGGCAGCGCGGCCAGGCAGACACCGG
>CAYHCR010000494.1:0-4029 GCA_964354895.1 uncultured Myxococcales bacterium
GGAAGCCGCCCGCGACCCCCGCCTGGACGCCCTCGGCGGGGTGCTCGTCGCTCCAGGGCGCCTGGAGTCGGCCCCGGAAGAATTCGAGCACCGGGGTCCGCACGTCAGCGGCGGGGACCGCGGGCTTGCCGTCGAGCCGGGCGATCGACTCGTCGACGAGCGCGGAGAGCGGCACCCGCCAGTCGCGCGCGAGCAGCACGTGGACGATGCCGAGCGCCGCGCGGCGCAGGCCGAAGGGATCCGCGGTGCCCGTCGGCGGCTTCCCGATCCTGAAGATGCCGGCGATCGTGTCGATGCGATCGGCGATGCCGACGACCGCGCCCTCGGGCCGGGACGGGAGGTCGCCGCCCTGCCCCTTCGGCAGGTAGTGCTCCGCGATCGCGATCGCGACGGCCTCCGGCTCCCCGGCCGCCCGCGCGTACTCGCGGCCCATCACGCCCTGCAGCTCCGGGAACTCGCCGACCATGCCGGTGACGAGATCGGCCTTGCAGAGCCGGCACGCGCGCGCAACGTGCCCTTTGGCCGTGTCATCCAGCCCGACGTGCGCGGCGAGCCACGCGGCGGTCAGCGAGAAGCGCTCGACCTTCGCCCACGACGAGCCGAGCTTCTGCTGGAACGTGACGCGCGCGAGCTTCTCGACGGAGCCCTCGAGCGGCCGCTTGCGATCTTCGTCGAAGAAGAACCGGCCGTCGGTCAGCCGCGCCGTCAGCACGCGCTCGAAGCCGCGCCGAGCGAGCGCCGGATCCCGCACCGGGGTGTTCGCGATCGCGACGAACGCCGGCAGGAGCTTCGTGCCCGCGGCGTCGGTCACGGAGAAGTACTTCTGGTGGCCCTTCATCTCGGAGACGAGGACCTCCTTGGGCAGCTCGAGGAACGACGGCTCGAAGGAGCCGACGATCGCCGACGGACGCTCGACGAGGAAGGTGACGTGATCGAGCAGCCCTTCGTCGGGCAGCAATGCGCCACCGGCCTGCTTCGCACCCTGCTCGGCCGCCGCCTTCACGGCCGCGCGCCGCTCGACCGGATCGACGATCACCTCGGCCGCGCGCAGCGTGTCGACATAGGACGCGGCGTCCTTCACCTCGATCGGACCCGCGCTCAGGAAGCGATGGCCCAGCGTGGTCCCGCCGGAGACGACGTCGGCGAATGGGAACGAGATCACGTCGCCGCCGAAGCGCGCGAGGATCCACTGCACGGGGCGCGCGAACGCGAGCGCCCCGTCGCCCCAGCGCATCGACTTCTTCCATGGCAGCGCCGTGATCGCCTGCGCCAGCAGCGCGGGCAGCACCTCGGCCGCAGGCCTGCCTTTCTCCTCGATCGTCGCGCCCAGGTACTCGCCCTTGGGCGTGGTGACCCGCTTGAGCGCGGTGACCGTGAGCCCGCACTTCTCCGCGAAGTTCAGCGCGGCCTTCTTCGGCGTCGTGCCGTCCGCCTCGAAGGCGTGCTTCACCGGCGGGCCGAGCTCCTCGCGCACGGCGTCCGGCTGCGCCACGGCGACGCCGGGAACGATCACCGTGAGTCGACGCGGCGTGCCGAGCGTGCGGGCCGGTCCGTGCGTCAGTCGCGCCTCGTCGAGCCCCTTCCCGACGAGCGCGGCGAGCGCGTCGAGCGCGTCGGGGAAGAACGCGGCGGGGATCTCCTCGGTGCCGATCTCGAGCAGCAGGTCGAGGCTCATCACCCGCGCTCCTTTCCGTCGGCGTCCGCGGTGACCTTCTGCTCGTGCGCGGCGAGCGCGGCCGCGGCGGCGGCGTTGCCCTTCGCCCAGCCCGATCTCAGCAGCGGGTACCCCAGCCGTTCGCGCATCGCGAGGTAGCCCTCGGCGCAGGCGCGCGCCAGCGTGCGCACGCGCAGGATGTAGCCCTGCCGCTCCGTGACGCTGATCGCGCCCCGGGCGTCGAGGCAGTTGAAGTTGTGCGAGCACTTGAGCGCCTGGTCGTAGGCGGGCAGCGGCAGCGCCTGCTCGAGCAGGCGTTTGCACTCGGCCTCGTGCATGTCGAAGAGGCGGAAGAGCTGCTCGGGATCGGACGCCGCAAAGCTGTACTTCGACATCTCCACTTCGTTGGAGTGGAAGACCTCGCGGTAGGTCACGCCCTTCGTGAACTCGATGTCGAAGACGTTCGCCTTGTTCTGCAGGTACATGCAGATGCGCTCGAGGCCGTACGTGAGCTCGACGCTGACGGGCTTCAGATCGAAGCCGCCTGCCTGCTGAAAATAGGTGAACTGGGTGATCTCCATCCCGTCACACCAGACCTCCCAGCCGAGGCCCCACGCGCCGAGCGTGGGCGACTCCCAGTCGTCGTGCACGAAGCGGAGGTCGTGCTCGAGCGGGTCGATGCCGATCGCGCGCAGCGAGCCGAGGTAGACCTCCTGCACGTCCTTGGGGGACGGCTTGAGGACCACCTGGAACTGGTGGTGCTGGTAGAGCCGGTTGGGGTTCTCGCCGTAGCGGCCGTCGGCCGGGCGCCGCGAGGGCTCCACGTAGGCGACGTTCCACGGCTCGGGGCCGAGGACGCGAAGGAAGGTCTGCGGGTTCATCGTCCCGGCCCCGACCTCGATGTCGTAGCCCTGGCCGAGGACACACCCGCGCTCCGCCCAGTAGGTCTGGAGGCGGAGGATCAGCTCCTGAAAGGTCAGCATGGCAGCGCGGGAACCTAGAGATCACCCCCAACGCCGTCAAGGAGCGTGCGCGCGAGTTCAGCGTGTCAGGATGCGGCCGATGAGGCGCTCCGGCTGGGCCCCGACGACCCTGCTCCTGCTGGCGGCGTTCTCCGGGTGCGGGCGCGTCGAGGAGCCGCGACCGCGGCTCTCGCTGCCCCCGCTGCGGGACGGGATCGCCTTCCCGGCGCCGTCGATCGCGATCAGCGGCCGGCCGGACGCGCTCGCGATCGAGCGCGAGCTGCTTCACACGGCGCGGCAGGACGACACGGCGCGGTTGTACGCCCTGCAGCTGCGGCTGACCCGCGCGGGACCCGGGGATCTCGGCGCGGCGCTCGCGGAGAGCGAGGCCCTCTCGTCGCGCTCGCTGCGGGCCGCGGTGCGCAGCGCGATCCACCTGCTGGAGCATCGGCCCGCAGACCTGTTCGAGGACGCCCGCGAGGTGCTCGGCCGTGAGCTCGCGCCGTGCACGAGGCTCCTGCCGATCGCGCCGGAGCCGGCGGCGGCGGACGCGCTCGGGCTCGCGGCGCTGCGGCAGAACGTCGCGCTCGCGCGTGTCCAGCTCGGCCTGCTCGCGACGCCAGCGGACGCGCAGCCGCGAGAGCCGCTCGACCGACGTCGGCGCCGCATGATCCTCACGACCCTCGAGGGAGCGGGGACCGCGGTCCCGACGGGCTTCGAGGCGCTCGCCTCGGAGCTCGCCGCGCAGGGCGACGAGCTGCTGCTGCGGGAGCTCGCCTGGCTCCGCTCGCCGGAGGCCTTGACGCCGCTCCTCGCCGAGCGCCGGGCGCGCCTGCGAGACGCGCAGCGCAGGCTGCCGAACCCGGCGGATCGGCCGACGCTGCTCGGGCTCGGCTCGGCCCCGGAGCCGTTCGTCGCGGTGCGCGCGCTGAGCATCGCGCTCTACGAGTCGATCCTGAGCGGCGAGCCGACCGAGGCCCGACGGATCGGAGAGCTGCTGACACGACGCTGCGACGAGTACTCGTGCGGCCTCGAGCGCGCGCTGGTCCGCTCCGATTTGGGCACGCTGGCGCAGCGCGAGGGCGCGCTCGACGAGGCGGATCGGCTCTTCGCCGAAGCGCTCTCGAGCCTCCCGCCGGCCTTCGAGGCGAGGCGCCTCGAGGTCGAGTCCAAGCAGACGAGCCTGCTGCTCTGGCGAGGTCGCGCCGACGAGAGCCTCGCGCTGCGAATCTCCACGCTTCGGGCCTTCCAGCGGCTCGGCCTGCGGGAGAACGCGCTCGAGGTGCTCGGCGCGCTCGCGACGGGTTCGGAGCCGGCCCGTCCCACGCTCGCGGCGGCGGCCGGCTGCGCGGCTCTCGAGCTCGGCCGGCAGCAGACCGGCGCGGAGCTCCGGACCCGACCTGAGATCGGCCC
>CAYHCR010000495.1:0-4026 GCA_964354895.1 uncultured Myxococcales bacterium
GCGCCGAGTAGCGGAGCGCCTGGGTCTCCCCGTCCTGCAGCATCACCTGGACCGAAGCCGGCCCAGAGCGTGCGGTCCTGATCGAGCGGACCGAGGCGGCCCGAGGCGTGGCGCGCGGGCGTCGCGGTGATGGTGAGCGACCCGACCTGCGTCGCTTCCCACCAGTCGAGCTCGACGATCCGCGCCTCCGGCACGCCCCAGTAGGCGAGGTGCGCGCCGACGCCGAGCGGCACGACGAAGGTCGTCTCCCAGCCCACCATCGCCGCGATCGTCGGCTGGTCGAGGTGGTCGTAGTGGTCGTGCGAGAGCAGCACCACGTCGACGGTGGGCAGCTCGGACAGCTTTGCTGGCGGCTCGTACCAGCGCGCAGGCCCGAGCCATGAGAACGGCGAAGCGCGCGGGCCCCAGACCGGATCGGTCAGCACCCGCACGCCGTCCTGCTCGAGCAGCATCGTCGAGTGGCCGAACCACGTGACGCGCAGGCCGCTCCTCGGCGGCACGTCGAAGCGTCCCGGCTCGACCCGCTGCACCGGAAGCAGCGCCGACGGCGACGCATGCGGGCTCACGTCGAACGCGCCGGTCAGCGAGCCGCTCCAGTCGTTCCAGAGCGGGAGCGAGTTCTGGAAGCGGCCCTCGCGGAGGTTCGGCGAGCGCTGGATGCGGGCGAGGCGTTCGCCGGACGGCGCGCGGCCGAAGGCGACCCAGCCATCCGCGATGACGCCGGTGAGCGCGGCGACGAGCGCGAGGAGCGCGGCGAGCGCGAGGCGGGCGAGGCGGCGGCGGCGGGGAGGGGGCACGGGTCAGGTGGGATAGGGGCGCGGCGAGCGGGCGTCAACGGCGCTGTCGCTTTCGCCGACCCCCGCGAGGTGGGGTCGCCCGCCGCAGGTGATCGGCGGGCGGCCGCGAAGATTTTGCGCGGTCATGCGTCAAACCGCACCGGGCGCCCCTGTCCCGGCATAGCCTCTCGCCGCAAACAAGCGCGCGGGGTGTCTCGGGCACCCTCTTCAAGAGTCGTCTACGGGAGTCGCGCATGGCCGAGCAGGCGAAGGTCGTCTCGCACGATGCGTCCGCCGTGCTCGACGCGCAGCACCGCTCCTTCTTCGAGTCCATCGCCGACCCCGCGTACGTCCTCGACCAGTCGACGGGACGGCTCCTCGACGTCAACGACGCGGCGGCCTCCGCGTATGGCTACACCCGCGACGAGCTGATCGGGCGGAACGTCTCCGAGATCTCCGCGGAGCCGGAGGCGACCCTCCTCGCCGTGACGAACCCCGCGGCCGTGAATCTCCGCCTCCACAGACGAAGAGACGGCACGACCTTTCACGTGGAGGCCTCGGCGCGCGTCGTCGAGTGGGGTGGGCGCAAGGTGGTCCTCGGCATCGCCCGAGACATCAGCCCACGCACCCGGATGGAGCAGGCCCTCCGCGACAGCGAGGCGCTGCTCTCGACCGCGTTCGACCACAGCCCGCTGTTGATGTCCGTCACCGATCTCGCGACCGACCGATACCTCGAGGTCAACGAGACCTTCTGCCGCCTCGCTGGCTTCCCAGAGGAGGAGATGGTCGGTCGGACGGCCGTAGAGCTCGGGATGGTCACCGCGGCGGAGCGTGATCTGCTCGCGCAGCGGCTGATGGACTCCCAGGGGAGGCTCGCCATCGAGCTGGTCATCCGCATCCGGAGCGGCGCACCCATCCTCTGCAGATACTGGGGCACGATCGTGCCGACGTCTGCGGGCCCGAGGCTCTTCGCGGCCGCCGAGGACATCACCGCGCACCGGGAGGCGCAGCAGGCCAGGGAAGAGGCGTTCAGCCGCCTCGAAAAGATCGCCAGCCGCGTGCCCGGCGTCGTCTACCAGTACCGCCTCCGGCCCGACGGGAGCTCCTGTTTTCCGTTCTCCAGCGCAGGTATGCAGGAGATCTACGGGATCAGCCCCGAGGAGGTCCGTGAGGACGCCTCCGTCGTCTTCTCCCGCCTCCACCCCGAGGACCTCGACGCGGTGGCCGCCTCCATTCAGACCTCGGCGAAGAGCCTCACGCCGTGGCGCGCCGACTACCGGGTGGAGCTCGACGGCGCGGTGCGCTGGGTGCGTGGGGACGCGGTGCCCGAGCGGGAGTCCGACGGTTCGGTCCTCTGGCACGGATACATCACCGACATCACCGAGCGGAAGCGGGCCGAGCAGGCGCTCAAGACGAGCGAGGAGCGCTTCAAGCTCGCGATGGAGGCCACCAGCGACGGCCTCTGGGACTGGGACCTCACCACCGACAGCGCCTACTTCAGCCCTGGCTATTTCCGGATGCTGGGCTTCGAGCCCGACGCCACGGAAGGCCACGCGACCGGCTGGCGCGAGCTGATACACCCCGACGACCGCGGGCTCGTAGAGAAGGCCGCGCAGGACTGCATCGAGGGTCGCGTCGAGCGGTTCGAGCTCGAATACCGGCTGCGTTCGAAGGGCGGCGAGTGGCGATGGATCCTCAGCCGCGGCACGTGCGTGGCCCGCGACGCGAACGGGCGCGCGCTCCGGCTGCTCGGCACGCACGTCGACGTCGGCGAGCGCAGGCGGCTGCAGGCAGGCCTGGCGCAGAGCGATCGCCTCGCCAGCATGGGCCTGCTCGCCGCCGGCGTCGCCCACGAGATCAACAACCCGCTGGCCTACGTCGTCGCGAACCTCGACACGCTCGGAGAGGAGCTGCCGAAGCTCCTCGGGCTGACGGGCCGCCTCTCTTCTGCCCTGCGGGCGCAGGTCGGCGAAGCGGCGTTCGCCGAGGTGGTCGGCGGCGGTGCCGAGCTCGTCTCTCCCGTGTGGCAGCAGGAGCTCCGCAGCTGCGCCGATGGGGCGCTCGAGGGCGCGCGGCGGATCGGGAAGATCTCGCGGAGCCTGGGCACCTTCGCCCGGGTCGAGCGGCTCGAGCTGGAGACCGTCGACCTGAACCTCGCCATGGAGCAGGCGGCCACCATGGCGCACAACGAGGTGAAGTATCGCGCCACGCTCCTCAAGGACTTCGGGCAGGTGCCGC
This sequence comes from uncultured Myxococcales bacterium, assembly GCA_964354895.1. Lineage (GTDB taxonomy): Bacteria > Myxococcota > Myxococcia > Myxococcales > Vulgatibacteraceae > CAYHCR01. Next base: position 3,015 of record CAYHCR010000495.1, read on the forward strand.
CGGTGCTCGCGACCGTCGGCAAGCTCGCGCAGGTGTTCCTCAACCTGATCATCAACGCGGGTCACGCGATCGGCGAAGGTGACGTCGCGCGCAATCGCATCACGTTGCGGAGCTGGGCGACGGCCGACTCGGTGTTCGCGGAGGTCTCCGACACAGGGTGCGGCATCCCACCCGAAGACCTCGAGCGCGTCTTCGAGCCCTTCTTCACGACCAAGAAGCTGGGTCTGGGCTCCGGGTTGGGGCTCTCCATCACCCGGAACATCCTCACGGAGTTCGGCGGAGACATCCGCGTGGAGAGCCAGGTCGGCGGGGGCACGCGGATGATCGTGCGTCTGCCGGTGAGCGCCCGGCGGCCGGCGGAGAGCGTCGAGCCGACCGTGCCGACGGCGACCGCGCGAGTCGTGCCCGGCCGCGTGCTCGTGGTCGATGACGAAGCGGCGATCCGCAAGATCCTGACGAGGGCGCTGAGCCCGCCGCACGCGGTCGTCCTCGCGGCGTCGGGCCGCGAGGCGAAGACGATCCTCGAGCAGGACCCGGCCTTCGACGTCATCCTCAGCGACCTGATGATGCCGGAGATGACCGGCATGGAGCTGCACGCATGGCTGGTGACGCAGAACCCAGCGCTCGCGCGGCGGTGTGTGTTCATCTCGGGCGGGGCGTTCACGCCCAGCGCGACGGACTACCTGGCGAGCGTCCCCAACCTGCGCATCGACAAGCCCTTCGACCGGACCGCGCTCCGGGCGGTGGTGGAGGCGTTGGTCGGGGCGTCGAAGGCAGGGACCTGACGGGCGCGGTGGGCGCCTCCTGGCCGGCGTGACGTCCGGGCCGGAGGGGCTGGATCGCCCCCCCCGCGCTCAGGCCTGCAGGAAGGCCAGCAGATCGGCGTTGAGCCGGTCATTGTGGGTCGAGCACAGGCCGTGGGGCGCGCCCGGATAGACCTGAAACGTCGAACCCTTCACGAGTCTCGCGGCGAGGCGGGCTGGCGCAACGAAGTGTCCGATTGGGTCGTCGT
>CAYHCR010000496.1:0-4020 GCA_964354895.1 uncultured Myxococcales bacterium
CGCGCAGGCCGTCGACCGCGGCGCGCTCGCCCCGCAGCATCGCGCGCAGCAGCGTCGCGCCTGCGCTCGTGCCGAGGCCGTCGGCCAGTCCGCCAGCACCGCCGACGCCGCTCCCGCCCGCGCCGCCAGCGCCGCCGGCCGCCGCGCCGCCGCTCCCTCCTTCGGCTGCGCCGCCGCCAACGCCCGACGCCGCGGGCGCCGACGTCTCCGCGCACGCGGCGCAGAGCGCCACGATCCCCACGAGCCCTGCGCTCCGCGTCCTCATCAGAACCACCCCCAGCGTCGGCGCAGCAGCCACTCGGCGCCCAGCACCGCCACGAGCAGCGCGAGCAACCACGCGCGATCCCAGATCGGCTCGTCCTTCGAGCGACCGACCTCCACGAGCTCCGGCTCCGGGAGCCCGAGCGCCGGCAGGACGCCGTCGTCCGCCGTCGTGAAGCCGCCGCCGGTCGCCTCTGCGACCGCGCGCAGCAGCTCGGGCCGCGCCGACGCGTCGGAGAGCTCCGCGCTCGCCGCCCGCACCGCGACGGCGTCGCTGCCCGCCCCGAGCGCCTGCCCGTCGAGCGTCGCCGTGGCCCGCAGCGCGTACGGCCCGGGCGCCTGCGGCGGCAGCTCGAGCCGCACGGTCCCGTCCTCGCCGGTCAACCCGCGCGCGTGCCCGACGACCTGACCGGCGCGCGCATCGACGAGCTCCAGCTCCACGGAGGCGCCGGGCGCCGCCTGGTAGTCCGCGCGCCGCGCCGTCACGACCGCCGCGAGCGGCGTGCCCGGCTCGATCTCTCTGGAGATCGCGCGCACCAGCACCGGCGTCAGCTCCGGATCCCGCACGAGCCAGCGGATCGCGTTCGACCAGAAGCGCTCGTACGCGCGCGGCGAACCGCCGTTGCCAGCCGCGGCGAGCATCGACCAGTGCCACGACGCGTCGGTCGTCAGCGCCATCGCGCGCCCGCGGCCGAACTCGTGGATCGCCAGGATCGGGACCTTCGCGCCGGCGCTCGTGAGCGACGGGTGCTCCAGCAAGGCGTGCGCCCCCGGTCGCAGGCGGACGACGTGCGTGCCCGGCAGCTCCGGCAGCGCGGCCCACGTCTTCCCGTTCGCGTCGAGCGAAGGCTCCAGCCGGGTGATCGGGTGACGCTGGCCCGCCGGCGTGAGCGTCGGCCGGAAGAGCAACTCGTCCGGCCGCGCCCCGCCCGGCATCACCGGCAGGACGTCGCCCAGCGGCGTCTCGTAGTAACCGCCCTCGTCGAAGCTGCCCTCGCCGCCGATCATCACGAAGGCGCCGCCACCCTCCACGTAGTCCCGCAGGTTCGGCAAGTATTGCCGCATCTCGTACGGCCGCCAGGAGAAATCCTGGAAGATCACCAGATCGAACGTGCCCAGCTGCTTGTCGAAGATCTCGTCGGTCGGGAACGGGATCAGCGCGAGCTCGTTCTGGGAGAAGGTCCGCGGATCGTCCTGCGGCGTGCGAAGGATGAAGAACGAGATCAGATCGACGTTCGGATCCTGCTTGAGCAGCCCGCGCAGGAAGCGCTCGTCCCACGACGGCCGGCCCACGACGAGCAGCGTCCGCACCCGATCCCGGATCACCTCGAGCACGAAGGAGCGCTCGTTGTTCGCGGTGACCGCCTCGCCGTCGAAGATCGGCGCGCGCAGGGTCAGCACGAGCTCGCCGATCTGGTCCGGCACGAACGAGAGCTGGACCGGGAAGCGGCCTCCTTCGCTCGGCACGTGGACGAGCTGCTGCGCGACGACGCGCCCCTCGCGCTCGAGCCGCACCGGCACGTCGAGCGCGCCGAGCCCCGTCGCGCGCAGCGTCGCCTCGATCGTCACGGTGCTGCGCACGAACGCGAAGTCATCGACGCGCAGCGCCTCGAGCGACAGATCGGGCACGTCGCCCTCGCCGGTGGCCACGACGGAGAGGGGCGCCCTGAGCCCCTGCAACGCTTCCTTCGTCGCGCCCTCGACGCCCTCGCGCCCGAGCTCGCCGTGATCCGCGCCGTCGGAGACGACGAGCACGCCGGCGAGCTTCTTGCCGCCGCCCGCCCCCGGCGCCGAGATCGCGCGCAGGGCGCCGAGCAGGTCCGTGGTGGGTCCGGCGCTCGGGACCGCGCCCGCCGCCAGCGCGCGGCGATCTGCGGCGACGACGTCGCGATCGAAGCGATGCACCTCGATCGTGTGGCTCGTCGCGAGCGCGTCGAGCTCGCCCTGCACCGCGGCCAGCCACGCCGCCGCGGCCGCCGCGCGCGTCGCCCCGCCTGCCTCCGCCGGGAACGCCATCGACGCCGAGACGTCGACCAGCACGAGCCGCTCCTTGACCTGCGCGAGCTGCAGCGTCCGCACCGCCGGCTCGAGCGCGACGAAGATCACCGCCACCATCGCGACGGCCCGCAGGGTGGCCAGCACCAGCCGCCGCAGCCGCTGCCCCTCGCGCGCGAGCCCCCGCACCGCGAGGCCGAAGCCGACGACCGCCGCGAGCACGAGCGCCGCGCGCAGCCAGAGCGGCCACGGCGAGAGCGAGACGAGCCGGACGGCCTCCTCGACGCCCTGCGGCTCCACCTAGCGGCGCCGCTTCATGATGAAGGGGATGTGCACCTGATCGGCCTTGTAGTCGGTGCACATCGCGTACATCACGAGGTTCACGCCGAGCCGGAACGCGATCTCGCGCTGCGCGTCGCCGCCCGGCACGACCTCGTACTCCCACGAGCCGAGATCGTCGCGGCTCCAGGCGCCGCCCAGATCGTTCGCCGTGATCACCGCCGCCAGGCGGGTGCCGACCATCGCGCCGGAGAGGTAGGGGCGCTCGAGCAGCCGACCCGCCGGCTGATCCAGCAGGTAGAACGATCGGAAGAGCACGTGGTCCGCGGGCACGCGGCCGACGGGCGAGCCCGGGAGGATGCGCGCGAGCTCCCGCGCGGCGCTCTCCGCGAAGAGGCCTCGATCTCCGTCGGCCGCGTCGAAGAGGACGAAGCCCCCGTAGGTGAGGAAGCGCCGCACGTTCTCGACCGCGGGGCCAGAGAGCGGCGGGAGCGCGCCCTCGCCGGCCACATAGAGGAACGGGTGAGAGAAGAGCGCGGGCGAATCGAGCTCGAGCGGCGCGCTCTCCGGCAGGGTCGCGATGCTCGTGCGCGTGCCGAGCTCGAACGCCAGGCGGCGCAGCGCGTTGGGGCGCGGCTGCCACGAGCCGCCGTGGCGGCCCTGCGCGAAGACGAGGCGCGCGCGATCTCCGAACGCCGCGGCCCGACCGGGCAGCGCGGCGCCCGCGCTCACGGCGAGCAGGGCCTGGAGGAGTCGGCGGCGGTCCATCGGGGCGGGCACGGTCCACGAACAGCGCGCGACGGCGCGGAAGTTCCCGTCGAAATAGCACGGATCCGCGCCACGCGGCCCGCTTGCCAAGGTCCGAACCCCGCCGTTAGGGTCCGCGCCATGTCGAAGGCGAGCAAGAGCACGAACGATGGCAAGGCGCCGCACCTGCTGCTCCGGGAGCGCTACGAGGCGGGCGCCTACGGGGTCGCCCGGACGCTCGCGCTCGCGATCGCCGCGGACGCCGACGCGTCCCACGAGGCCAAGGCCGAGGCGGAGCGCGTGCTGCGCGGGACCGTGATCGACCCGCACGCGCTGCAGATCGGCGTGGCCAGCGTCGCGCTCGCCGCGGCCGTCGTCGCCCTCTTCCTGATCTGACCGGTGCGGTTCGCTAGCCGGGGAAGCCGACCGGCGGCGGACACTGCATCACGGGCTCACACCCCGAGACGCACGCGTTGCGGGCCTGGTGCTCCTCGTCGCAGAACTGCGTCTCGCAGACGCTGTCGACGACGGGATAGAACTCCAGGTTGCACTCATTGTCGAGGATACAGGTCCGCCACGCCGAATAGGGGCCGCCGCAGATCTCGTTGAAGCAGATCTCTTCGCCCGAGATCAGGCAGATCGCGCACGAGAGCGACTCGTCGTCGATCGCGCAGATGCCCTCGCCCGCGCCGCCGCACTCCATGGTGCGCTTGCAGTAGAGCAGGCAGCGGTTGAGGC
>CAYHCR010000497.1:0-4010 GCA_964354895.1 uncultured Myxococcales bacterium
GGCTCACGCAGCAGGTCCCCAACGAGGATCGGCTCAACCTCAACCGCGACTTCGCGCGCAACCACATCTCGGTCCTGATGGGCGGGCGCATCGCCGAGGAGATCTGCCTCGACGGCCAGAAGACGACGGGCGCCGGCAACGACATCGAGCGCGCGACCGACATGGCCCGGCAGATGGTCTGCGAGTGGGGCATGAGCGACAAGCTCGGGCCGCTGAGCTACGGGAAGCCCCGCGGCGAGGTCTTCCTGGGCCGCGATATGGGCAGCGCGCCGGACTACGGCGAGGAGACGGCGCGCGAGATCGACCGCGAGGTCCGCGGGATCGTGACGGACCAGTACGATCTCGCGCGTAGGGTCCTCGAGGCGAACCAGCCGATGCTGCTCTCGATCGCCGACGCGCTGATCGAGTACGAGACGCTCGACGCGGCCGACCTCGACCTGTTGATGTCGGGCGGCAAGATCACGAGGGAGAAGCCGCCGCAGCAGCCGACGAGCCGCCACGCCGCCAAGAAGCCCGAAGGCAAGAGCGGCAAGAAGATCCTCGACGCGCTCGAGGGGCTCGGGAAGTCGGCGCCGGAGCCCGGCAAGGCGTAACGGCCGTCGCTGCCGCTGGATCGCAGCGCTGCACGGTCGAAGCGCCGCAGGACGGAGCGGTCGAGGCAGGGCGTCGTGCGAGGGCACGGCGCCCGCTTCCATTTTGCGGTGCGTCGTCCCCGCCGGCCGGCGTTCGGCGACGGGCGCGACGGGCCGACGAAGCTACGGAGAGCACATGGCGCCCACGGCGCGTTTCGTCGCGGGCGACCGCGGGCAGGACCTCTCGCTGGCGCTGGCGGGGCTCGGACTCGACGGGCCGGCCGCGAGCCTCGTGGGCGACGCGCTCGTCCAGGGACACTGCTTCGTCGCGGGCCTGGCGCCCGAGGCGATCGTCGCGATGCGCGAGGCGATCGCGAAGAACCCGCCGCACTTTCCGCGGCTCAACGATGGGACGCGCGAGGGCGCGGTGCTGCTCTCGGGCCGCGTCGAGCAGATCAAGCGGCTCGGCGGCGCGCTGCAGAAGCGCCTGGACGTCAAGCCGGCGCTCGAGGCCGGCAACAAGATCCTCAAGGCGTGCTTCCAGCTCGGCGGCGATCGCACGGTCCGAATCGGCCGGCTCGAGGCGGGCGGGGCGCGCACGCTGCTGATGGGCGTGCTCAACGTGACGCCCGACTCGTTCTCCGACGGCGGTCGCTTCCTCGATCCGGCGGCTGCGGTGGAGCAGGCGCGGCGGCTCTTCGACGCTGGCGCGTCGCTGGTCGACGTGGGCGGCGAGTCGACCCGCCCGCGCGGCGCGCTGTATGGCGCGGGCGCGGCGCCGATCGACGAGGCGGAGGAGCTGCGGCGCGTGGTGCCGGCGATCGAGGCGATCGCGCGGGCCTGTCCGGGCGCCCCGATCTCGGTCGACACGTCCCGGGCGGAGGTCGCGCGGCGGGCGCTCCTCGCGGGCGCGGTGATGGTGAACGACGTGCGTGCGCTGGCCGACGAGGCGCTCGCCGGGGTCGTCGCGGCGAACGACGCGGCGGTCTGCCTGATGCATCTGCCGAACGATCCGGCCGCGCTGGATCGGCCGGTGCCGTATGGCGATCTGATCGCGGAGATCGCAGACGGGCTCCACGCCGCCGGGCAGCGCGCCGAGCAGCATGGCGTCGCGTCGCACCGCGTGATCGTCGACCCGGGCTTCGGCTTCGGAAAGACGGCAGAGGAGAACCTGCTGCTGCTCGGTCGGCTCTCCTGGCTTCGCGCCGCGGTCGGCAGACCTGTCCTCGTCGGGACGAGCCGCAAGGGCTTCCTCGGACACGCGACCGGCCGCCCGCTGGCGGATCGCGATCGGGCCACGGCGGCCTCGGTGGCGCTCGCGATCGCGGGCGGCGCCTCCATCGTCCGCGTCCACGACGTCGCGGCCTGTCTCGACGCGGTCAAGCTCGCCGACGCGGCGGTCCGCTCTCGCGCGGCGGGCGCGCTCTTCGCCGCCGACCCGGACGCCGGTTGAACCCGCGCCCCGGCTCGTCTACACACGCCGGCATGGCAACGCAGCGGACCTCCGTGCAGCGCGCGCTCTTCGGGACGGACGGCGTGCGCGGCGTCGCGAACGTTCACCCGATGACGGTCGAGGTCGCGGTCGGCCTCGGCCGCGCGCTCGGCCACATCATCCGCAATGGTTCCCATCGCCACCGCGTCATCGTCGGCAAGGACACGCGGCTGTCGGGCTACATGCTCGAGAGCGCGATCGTCGCGGGGCTCTGCTCGATGGGCGTCGACGCCGTGCTCGTCGGCCCCGTCCCGACGCCGGGGATCTCGTTCCTCGTCCAGTCGATGCGGGCCGACGCGGGCGTCGTGATCAGCGCCTCGCACAACCCGTACCAGGACAACGGGATCAAGCTCTTCGCGCGCGACGGCTTCAAGCTGCCGGACGACACCGAGCTCGAGATCGAGCGGCTGCTCACCGACGCAGCGCTGCACGCGCTCCGGCCCACCGCCACGAAGGTCGGCAAGGCCTTCCGCATCGAAGACGCTGCGGCGCGCTACGTCGTCTACCTGAAGGCCGCCTTCCCCAAGGAGCGCACGCTCGACGGGCTCAAGGTCGTCGTCGACTGCGGCCATGGCGCCGCGTACCGCGTCGCGCCGATGGTCTTCGAGGAGCTCGGCGCAAAGGTGCACCGGCTCGGCGTCGCGCCCGACGGACGCAACATCAACGACGGCTGCGGCTCGCTGCACCCCGAAAAGATGTGCCGCGCCGTCGTGCAGCATCGCGCCCAGCTCGGGATCTCGCTCGACGGCGACGCGGACCGCGTGATCGTCGCCGACGAGCGCGGGACCGTCGTCGACGGCGACGCGATCATGGCGGTCGTCGGTCGGCACCTGCTCTCCCGCAGGAAGCTCCCCAAGAAGACCGTCGTCGCGACCGTGATGAGCAACCTCGGCCTCGAGCGCGCGCTGTCGGACGTCGGCGGAAAGGTCGTGCGCACGCAGGTCGGCGATCGCTACGTCGTGGAGCGGATGCGGCGGGACGGCTACGGCTTCGGCGGAGAGCAGTCGGGCCACCTCGTCTTCCTCGAGCACGCGACGACCGGCGACGGGACCCTCGCGGCGCTGATGGTGCTCGCGACGATGGCGGAGAGCGGACTGCCGCTCTCCGCGCTGGCAAAGGTGTTCCAGCCGGTGCCCCAGACGCTCCTGAATTTCGCGGTCGCGAAGACGGCGCCGCTCGAGTCGCTGCCGACCGTGCAGAAGGTCATCCGCGAGGTCGAGGCGAAGCTCGGCCGGGACGGACGCGTGCTGGTGCGGTTCTCGGGCACGGAGGCGAAGGCGCGCGTGCTCGTCGAAGGGCCGGACGGGGCGCGCAACGCGGCGTGGGCGCGGGAGATCGGCGACGCGCTCGGGCGCGCGCTGGCGTGAACGCGCAGAGCGCCACGGGCTCCGCTGCGACCGACGGCTTCGTCGTCCTCGACGGCGTGCGGATCTTCTATGAGCGCTGGGGCGGCGACGGTCCGCCGGTCGTGCTCGTGCACGGGATGGGCGCCTCGACCGCCGTCTTCCGGCGCCTCGGCCCCGAGCTCGCGGCGGCAGGACTGCACGTCGAGGCGCTCGATCTGAAGGGCTGCGGCCGCAGCGATCGTCCGGGCGGCGATCACTCCCGTCCGGCGCTCGCCGCGCTCGTCGACGCCTTCGTGGAGGCGCGCGGGCTCGGGCGGGTGAGGGCGCTGATCGGCCACTCGCTGGGCGCTGCGATCGCGCTGGAACTGGCGGTGACGCGCGCGGGGCGCCTCGACGTGCTGGTCGCGATCGACGCTGCGCCCATCGTCGAGCTGCCGCGCAGCTTTGCGGCGCTGCCCGCCGTCGAGTCGATCGGCGGGATCGCCGCCCGGATCGCGGGCGCGGCGCCGCAGGCGAGCCGGCGCTTCCTCGCGAAGGTCTACCTCCGGCGCATCTTCGGCGATCCGGCGGCTGGCAAAGGCCGTGGTCGAAATGCTGGCC
>CAYHCR010000498.1:0-4003 GCA_964354895.1 uncultured Myxococcales bacterium
CTGGAGTCGGCAGGAGCTACCCCCCAGCTGGCATGCGGCGCGGGGCCTCCAGCCGGATCCCACTTGAGGGCGGCTCGCGCCCGCGCGCGGGCTTGGACGTTGCTTCCTCCTCGGCGAGCGATCCGCTGGATATCCAACGCAGGACCGCCTGCGCCACCGCGCGCGGCGGGTACGCGTTCCGCCTCCCGTAGAGCTGGCGGAGCACGATCCCGGCGGCCGAGGAACCGAGCTCGAGCGTGAAGCGGAAGCCCCCGACCTCGCCCCGGTAGAGGAACGCGTCGCCGTGGATCGCGGCGTCCGCGAAGGTCGCGACACAGTGCTCCTGCACGCGCGCCTCCCCGGCGAGGTCGTGCGTGTCGAGGATCGGCGAGAGCCAGTCGTCGCCCTGCCGCGCGGCAGGGAGCGGCACCGCCGCGAGCGGCTGCGAGGCGCGCGCCTCGAGCGCCCGGATCGCGTGCTCCCACGGCAGCGCCGCGGCGACCTGGTTCGCTCCGCGCGCGAACGTCCGCCGGCGCTCGGCCGCCAGCTCGCTCGTGAGGGCCCCGAGCCGCCGACGCACGAGCGTCGGATCGCTCCTGGGCGAGAGGGGCAGCCCACGGACGAGGTACTCCACGAGCGCCTGATCGTTCCCGCGCAGGACGCGGTTGCGCGCGAGCCAGCGCGTCGCCGCCTCGACGCGCGAGCGCGGAACGCGGGGATCGGATGCGAGCGCGCGGCGGAGCCGCAGCAGCGTCGTGTAGCACCACAGCTGCGTCCGGTTGCGCGGGAGGTGGTCGACCGTGAGCCCCGCGGGCGGGGGACGCAACAGCGCCCAGCCCGGCGTCATCGCGGGCGCGTGCAGCACGAGCGCGGCGTGCAGCTCGGGCCGCGCCAGCTCCTCGCGGAGCGCCGTGGCGAAGCGCCCGAAGGTCTCGTCGATCACGTCGACCTCAATGGGCCAGGCCCAGTGCGCCGCGAAGCGCTCCTGCCGCTCGAGCCCCAGCGTGTGGAGCGCCTCCTCGACGAGCGGCCGCGCCTTGTGCCCGCGCAACAGCCCCTCGACGAGCAGCGCGTGCGTGCGGGGACTCCTCGCGTGCACCGCCGCCGCGAGCCCCATCACGCCCGGCAGCGTCCGCGTCGCCTGCCACAGGCGCCCCGTCCCGTCGGTCACGAGCAGATCGTGCAGCACGCGGCGGAGCGACGCCTGGAAGCGGAAGAGCACCGACCGCAGTTCAGGCCGCACGAGGCCGCCGAGGTGCACGCCGAGGCGGGCGAAGAGGAGCTCGAGCGCACGGCGATGGCCCGGTCGCGAGCCACCGAGCTCGTCCTTCGGGCCCTCCTTCACGGCCCGGAGGAGGCCGCCGAGCGAGGCCCCGAGCAGGTCCCCCTTGGCGCCGTGGAAGATGCGTCCGCGCTGGAGCGAGAGCGTTCGGCGCTCGATCCCGTGGAAGCCCACCAGGACGCCTGCGTCGCCCTCGTGCTCGACCCGGATCGTCGGCGCGAGGCGGATCGTCAGCCGCCCCACGCCCGACGGAGCGCGCGCCGTGGCCTGCGCGTTCGGCCCCTCGAGCACGGGCGGCTCGGGAAGGTCGTACCGCGAGCACTCCGGCATCGGATAGGGGAGCCCCCGCAGCGCGGCGTCGAGCACCTCGGCCCGCCGCGCCTCCGACGCCGTCGGCACCTTCCACTCGGGCATCGACCAGCCACTCGCGGAGTCCACCCCGGCAGCCGCGCGCGTGGCGAGGAGCTCGACGCCGTCCGGCAGCAGCCGGGCGTGCAGCTCGCGGGCGAGGCCGCCATGGCGCCAGCGCCCGTCCTGCCAAGCCTCCCGCAGCATCAGACGGTCCAACGCCCGCGGGCGACGCGGCGACTCGAGCCAGGTCGGGTTCGGTTCGTCGCTCTCGTACCAGCGTGGCTCCCGCATCCCGACCTCCGCTCACGTAGAGCGGTGTAGCGCGACGGTCTGACATTCCCGGGAGGCGTGTGGTCTGTCGCGCGGCGGCCGGCGATCACCTGCGCGCCTCCGCCCGACCTTGCACACTCGTCCGACCGCGCAGCCGCCACCGTCGAGCGTCCCGCCGCAGCCGTCGGCCGCGACGCCGCACGCCGCGCCAGTCGGCGTGACGTACGACTCCCCCGGGCGACCTCGAGCTTGCGAGTGGTCCCCCACGGGCACTCCAGGGCCCGACGCGTGCCACGCTGCCGGTGCCTGCGCTAGCCTTGCCCCATGGCGCCTCTGGACCGCATCACGCACGACCCCGCCGTCATGGGCGGCAAGCCCTGCATCCGGGGCCTGCGCGTGACGGTCGGTACGATCGTCGGCCTGCTCGCAGCGGGTCGCTCGATCGACGAGGTCCTCGCGCAGTACCCCTACCTCGAGCGGGACGACATCCACGCGGCGCTGGCCTGGGCCGCGTGGCGCGCCGAGGAGATCGACGTTCCGCTCAAGGCGTCGTGAAGCTCCTCGTCGACATGAACCTCGCGCCTTCGTGGGTCGCGTTCTTCGGCGACCACGGGCTTGTCGCGGTCCACTGGAGTGCCGTCGGAGATCCTCGTGCGCCCGACCGCGAGCTCCTCGCCTGGGCCGCCGAGCGCGACCACGTCCTCTTCACCCACGACCTCGACTTCGGCGCGTTGCTCGCGATGACGGGCGCTGCTGGCCCCAGCGTCGTGCAGGTGCGCGGCGCCTTGGACCTGCTGCCGGCGGCGCTCGGCGGGCGGGTCGTCGCGACGCTGCGCACGTACGAGGCGGAGCTCGTCCGCGGCGCCCTCGTGACGCTCGACGGCATGCTCGATCGGGTCCGAGTTCTGCCGATCCCGCGCAGGTAGCTCGATCCTCAGGGGTCGACTCGCGGCGGCAGGGGCCGGAACTCGTGGGTTCGCCCGGCGTGGTCGGAGCGGGCTGCGACCGCTCCGGTTCCCGCCGCGGTCACATGCGACTCCTCGGCCATGGCAACGACCGTGGAGCGACTGTGCCTGCCGGGCGGCGATTTCGAGACTCGACGCACGGCGCGAGGGCTGGGCGTCACGCTGGCGGGCTTCTGCGAGCTCGAGATCGAGCTCGCCCCGTGGGTCCGCGTCACGCAGCGCGGGGACTCGTCCGGCTTCTGGGATCTCACCGGCGGCGCGCACGGGGCCGACCCGTTCCACTTGTTCCTGCCGGCGATCGAGGATCGCCTCGAGGCGAGCGGAGCGACGGCGCGCGACGCAGAGAGGCTGCTCCTCCGCGCCCGGGAGCTGCTGCAGCGGGCGAGCCTCGAGGGTGCCGCGCGCTGCGACCCGGCGGCGCTCGAGGCGGCGCTCTCGTTCACGCCGCGCTACCGCTTCGACCTCTACACGCTCATGGCGAACGACCGCACCGGTCGCGTGCTGCAGGCCAGCCGGAGCGCGCCGGGGGTGCTGATCGTGATCGCGGCTGCGCGGCTTCGAGACGAGCCCTTCGCTTCGATCGGTCGGAACCTGCTGAAGGACCTCTGCGCCGGACGGCGGCTCGACCCGATGATCGACGAGGCCACGGCGCGGCTGCAGCGCGTGGGATGTGTGGGGTTCGATCCGGAGAGCGACGCGGGGGCGTCGCCCGCGGTCGTGCCGGGGCACGGCCACCGTCACCTCATTCGACGCGCCGGCCCCGAAGCGCCGGCCTCGCTGCTCCTGCAGCCGCCACCCTTTCCGATCGTGCCCGAGGAGATCCCGCGCGAGCCGCTCGCGCGGTGGAGCTGGTACAAGCTGGCAGAGCTGCACGCCCGGCGGGTTCCACATGCGTCCCCCACGCCGCAGGCCGTTCGCCTGGCAGCGTTCCTCTCGCGGCACGCCCGGGTGCTGGGCCGGGCCGCGAAGCGCCACGGTGGACTCCGCAGCATCGTCGACGACCTGATCTGGCGAGGAGATCGATCGGAACACGCCCCCGGCCCGCGGAGCGATCCGGCAGAGGTGCTCGAGCGGCTCGCGCGTCGACGCAGCGACGACGAGGCCTTCGAGCACGGTCGCGCGGCTGGGGAGGTCGAGGCGCGCGGCGGCTATCCGG
>CAYHCR010000499.1:0-4001 GCA_964354895.1 uncultured Myxococcales bacterium
TGGAAGCCCACCTCGCCACCGCCTGACGATCTCCGACGAGGCGCGCGCCGGCTGACGAGCGAGCGGCTAGAGTCCCGCGGATGGGGACCCTCGGACGCGCGGTGAAGTCGGGGCTGACGCGCATGACGATGCGGCTCGGCGGCGCCGAGACCGCCTCGCGGCTCAAGGCGCTGCAGGCGCCCGCCAACGAGTACGGCTTCGATCCCTTCGGCTTCCGGCTCGACGACGCGCTCGCCGCGTCGGGGCCGCTGCTCTGGCTCTACAAGCACTACTTCCGCGTGCAGGTCAGCGGGATCGAGAACGTGCCGGACGGCCGCGTGCTGCTCGTCTCGAACCACTCCGGCCAGATCCCGCTCGACGGCGCGATGATCGGCATGTCGATGCTGGTCGCGCGCGATCCGCCGCGGCCGATCCGCTCGATGGTGGAGAAGTGGGTCCAGACCCTGCCCTACGTCTCGACCTTCATGGCGCGCTGCGGGCAGGTCGTCGGCACCCCGGAGAACTGCATCCGGCTGCTCCAGAGCGAAGAGGCGATCCTCGTCTTCCCGGAGGGCACGCGCGGGATCAACAAGCTCTACAAGCAGCGCTACCAGCTCGCGGAGTTCGGCCAGGGGTTCTTGCGCCTCGCGCTCGAGACCGACACTCCGATCGTGCCCGTCGCGGTGATCGGCGCGGAGGATCAGGCGCCGGCGCTCTTCGACCTCAAGCCGGTGGCAAAGCTGCTCTCGATGCCCGCGATGCCGATCACGCCGACGATCATCCCGTTCCCGCTCCCGGCCCGGTACCACCTGTGGTACGGCGCCCCGATGCGCTTCACGGGTCGGCCCGACGACGAGGACGCGGTGCTCGAGGAGAAGGTGAAGCAGGTCAAAGGCGCCGTGCAGGCGCTCATCAACCACGGCCTGCGCGAGCGAAAGAGCGTCTACTTCTGACGCGGGGGTGACCGTGGCACTGAAGCCCGCCGTCGCCATCACCGGGATCTCCGGCAACCTCGGCCGCGCCCTCGCCAAGGTGCTGCACGGGAAGGAGCGCATCATCGGCATCGACCGGCGCCCCTTCCCGGGCCGGCCCAAGGACATCGAGATCCACCAGCTCGACATCCGCAAGCGCAAGGCCGAGGACCTCTTCCGCAAGGGCAACGTCCGCGCGCTGATCCACATGGGGATCCTGCACGACCCGCGCATGAGCGCGAGCGCGCACCACCACTTCAACGTGCTCGGCACGGGCAAGGCGCTCGAGTACTGCGCGCGCCACGGGATCAGGAAGCTCGTCGTGCTCTCGAGCTCGAACGTCTACGGCCCGCACCCGGACAACACGAACTTCCTCACGGAGGACTCGCCGCTCATGGCGGCGGCGCGCTTCGGCGAGATCCGCGATCTCGTCGAGGTCGACATCCTGACGCAGAGCTTCCTCTGGCGGCACCCCGAGGTCGAGACGGTCCTGCTGCGGCCGGTCCACGTCGTGGGGCCGACGATCAAGAACGCGCCGTCGAACTATCTCCGCATGCAGCGGCCGTGGACGCTGATGGGCTTCGATCCGATGATCCAGCTCATTCACCTGGAGGACGTGGTGCGGGCGATGGCGCTGGCGCTCCAGCCGGGGCTGCGCGGCGTCTACAACGTGGTCGGCCCGGGCGAGGTCCCGCTGTCGGCGGCGCTCGACGAGCTCGGGCGCTCGACGCGCGCGGTGCCGCACGTCCTCGCGCGACCGCTGCTCAAGCGGCTCTTCCAGCTGCGCCTCGCGGAATTTCCGCCGGGCGAGATCGACTTCATCCAGTACCTTTGCACCGTGGACGGCGGCCGCTTCGTGCGGGACGCCGGATGGAAGCCGCGGCACGGGCTGCGGGAGACGCTCCGCGCAGTTCTGCCGGAGGCGTGAGGAGCGGCATGAGCGGAGATTCGGTGCTGCACGGGATCGTCCCGGCGGCCGGGCTGCGGGTGGTGTGGGTCCACGCGACGCAGGTCGTGCGGGACGCGGCGCGGATCCACGCGACGCTGCCGACGGCGACGAGCGCACTGGCGCGGCTGTCGGTCGGCGCGCTGCTGGTGGCGAAGCTCGGTAAAGGTGACCAGCGCGTGACCCTGCAGCTCACCGGGCCCGGGCCGTTGCGCAGCCAGTTCGTGGACTGCACGGCGGGCGGGCAGCTGCGGGCGTACGTCGGGACGCCCGGCGTGAGGCCGGCGCCAGGGCGCGACCGCGACGATCTGATCCAGTCCTTCGGGGCCGGCGCGCAGTTCGTCGTGCTGCGGGAGATGAAGGGCGGGGAGCTCTATCGGGGCAACATCGTCGTGGAGCACGGGCGCCTCGAGCGGGTCCTCGGCGCCTACTTCGAGCGCTCCGAGCAGATCGAGACGGCGCTCTCGCTCGACGTGCGGCTCTCCGACGACGGCGCGGTCGAGAGCGCGCGCGGGCTGCTGATCCAGAAGCTGCCGGGCGGCGACTCCGCGGCGCTGGAGCTGCTTCGGGCGGCCCTCGAGGCGGGCGCCCTGCGGGCGACCGATCCGGGCACGGGCGCGTTGCCGCCGCTGCCGGGGCTCGAGGGGCTCGAGGTGCTGGAGCGATCACCGGCCGTCTACCGCTGTGGCTGTACGAAGGAGCGGGCGGAGCGGGGCGTGCTGGCCGCGGGCAAGGACGAGATCCTCGACATGATCGCGACCGAGCACGGCACCTCCCTCACGTGCGAGTTCTGCCGGACCGAATACAAATTCTCCGCCGCCGAGCTCTGCGCGCTCGTCGATCGCGCCGAGGGCAGGGACGGCGGCTCCTCCCCCTGAACGCGGCCCTGCCGACCTCGACCCCGCTGGACCGGCCCTCCTCGGCTCGATCGCGGGTGCCCCGCTCGACGCGTCGATCTAAGGTGCGCGCGATGTCGCGCCTCGCCGCCGCCACCCTCGCCGCGCTCTGCACGGCCGCCGCCCTGCCCGCCCTCGCGGCAGAGGAGGGCGTCGAGCTCGTCGGTCGGGCCGAGGGCGTGTCGGTGGCCGGCGAAGAGGCCCTCGCCTACCGCGTGCTCCCCGCCGGCCGCTCGCTCGGCGCAAAGGTGCTCGGCCCCGGCGAGGTGACGCTCCGCCTGCGGCGGCTCGGCGCTGCGCCCGTCACGCTGCGGATCGAGCGGGACGGCGGCGCGGTCGGCGACGTGCTGGTGCTCTCCGCGCGGCTCGAACACGGCGTCGCGGGGCGGCGGGAGAAGGCCACCGCGGCAAAGGTGCTCACGATCCCCGTCATCGACGGTGACCACGTCGTCACGGTGCGCGCGAGCGGCGACGGAACCGCGCTGGTCAGCTTTGCCTTCGCGGCCTCCGTCGGCCCGACCGGCGGCCTCGCGCTCGCGCCGCTGATGCCGCTCGCCGGACTCACGCCGCTGCCGCTCCCCGGACCGAAGGCGCCGCCGCCCCCGGTCGCAGCGCTGCCCGACGTCGAGGGCCGCACGCTGCGCGCCAGCGAGGACCACGGGCCGGACGTCGCGATGGCCGCGCCGCCGATCGTCGAGGGGCCGGCGCCGCTCGAGGAGGGCCCCGAGCTCTTCCGCCTCACGCCCCGCGTCGGCCTCGCGATCCAGCCGCAGTTCGGCGCCACGAGCGTCGCGGTCGGGCTCTCGCTGGACGCAGGTGTGGCGGCGCAGCGACGGCTCGCGCTCGGGCTCTCGATCGACTGGTACCGCTTCGCCGTCGAGGCGACCGGCGCGCCGATCCCGGGCGCGCCCGGCGGCGCCTCGATCGACGTCTCGAGCGCGCAGTGGGTGCTCCCGGTGCTCGCGACGCTGACCGTGCGGCTGCCGGTCGGCGGCGATGACTTCTTCCCCTGGGTCGGCCTCGGCGGCGGCGCGTTCGTCACGGGCGTCGAGATCGAGGGCAGCGGTTCCGGCGGCGCTGTCTCCGGGGTCTCGGAGGCGACGGTCGCGCCCGGCGGCGCGCTCTTCGCCGGCGTCGGTGTGCCGGCCGGTCCGGGACGGGTCGCGGCCGAGCTCCGCTATCACGTGGCGAGCGGCGAGGTGGAAGGTG
>CAYHCR010000500.1:0-3974 GCA_964354895.1 uncultured Myxococcales bacterium
CGCGCGTCGTCACGGAGCCGATCGGTGGCGCGCTCGACCTCGCGCTCCGCCTCGACGATCGCGATCTGCCGCGCCTCGTCCTCGCCGAGCTCCTCTTCGAGGCGATCGACGATCTCCTCCTCGATCTCGTCGCGCAGCTCTTCTGCGGCCTTCTGGAAATACTCCTCGGCGTGCGAGTCGAGATCTCGCGAGACGGAGGCCACCGTGTCGTCGGTCGTCGCGCGCGCCGCAGCGCCCTGGCGTCCGAGGATCACCTCGAAGGTCCGGCCGC
The DNA here is from genome assembly GCA_964354895.1 of uncultured Myxococcales bacterium. Classification (GTDB taxonomy): domain Bacteria; phylum Myxococcota; class Myxococcia; order Myxococcales; family Vulgatibacteraceae; genus CAYHCR01. Next base: position 272 of record CAYHCR010000500.1, read on the forward strand.
CGTCCTTGCTCCGGTAGACGACGCCCGAGGCCGCCGCGTAGACGAGCCTGCCGTCCTGCGGATCTGCCGCGACCGCCGTGAAGTCGAGCTCGCCAAGGGTGGCGGAGAGATCTTCGAAGCTCGCCGCCGGCCCGGCAGCCGCGGCGAGGGCCGGCGCCAGCAGCCCGATCGAGAGGAGGAGTCGCCGCATGGGGCGGCCAAGATAGCAGAGCCGCGCGCGGGTCACGCCGCCGAAATCACGCGTCCCAGACGTCCCGCCCGAAGCGGCGACCGAGCGACGGCAACGCGGCGAGCCCGATGTTGCGCACGAGGTGCGCGGCGAGCAGCTGCCGGTCGCGCTCGGAGAGGTGGCGGAAGGAGAGCGCGCTGACGCGCCCTTCCACGCGGACGACCTCGGCCTCGGCGCGGACGAGCCGGGTCTGGTCCGGCAGCGCGAGGCGGACGATCACGCGCGTGCCCTCGGCGTCGGGCGTGCGCGTGTAGACCGAGAGGCCGCGCAGGCCGAGGTCGAGGCACTCGACGACGGCGGACCGATCGTTGGTCTCATAGAAGACCTCCGCGCCGACCTTGGCCAGCGCGAAGCTGCGGCGACCTTCGTCGGGGACGGCGCGCTCGGGGTTGCGGCGATCGATCGGGAGCGGCAGGGCGTCCATGCGGACCTCGTGTGGTTGTTTGCACACACCGTACTACCTGTCCTCGAACGGTCAAGAAAGAGAGCGCCCGAGACCGACCGACAGCGGTCGGAAGAGCATCCGGCCATGTAGCATCCGGCCATGGCACCGAAGGACCCGTTCGACGCGGACAAGACCGACATCGGCAGCGAGCTCGACCTCGACGAGATGATGGGCGACGCGCCGCGCCCCTCGGGGCTGAAGCTCGACTTCGACGAGCTGCTGGAGGACGAGGGGCCCGGCGACGACGCGCCGCCGCCGCCTGGCGCGAGGCGAAAGAAGGGCGCTGTCGCGGCGCCCGCGCGACGCGGCGGCGGCGGCTCGCTCGACGCGACGGGCTTCCTCTCTCGCAAGGATCAGGAGGCGCTCGACCGCGCGAAGCGCGAGGCGGCCTCCGAGCACGCGGCGATGCTCCAGACGACCATGCTCGCAGCAGAGAACATCGTCGAGGTGCGCGGCTCGTGGGCGCCGATCCTCCGGCTCGGCGGGATCGGGCTCGGCTTCCTGCTGGTGCTCGGCGCGCTGACGTACGGCGGGATCTGGCTCTCGCAGCGGGAGAAAGCAGCGCAGCTTTCGGCGCTCGAGAGCGCGCGCGAGGTGCTGCGCAAGGCAGAGGAAGAGCGGATGGGGCGCGTGCGCGGGGCGGCGGGGAAGGGGACGGGCGTGGAGGCCGCGCCGACTCCGACAGCTTCGCCGGTGGTGCCGCCCGCGCCAGCGCCCGCCCCGGACGCCGCGGTCGCACCTTGAAGTCGCGCGCCGCCGGTTACGGCCGGAAGGCGAGGCACTGCACGACGCTCGAGACACCGCGATGCAGCTGGCCCTCCTGCACGTCGCGCTCCTTCTCCTCCAGCCGCTCGATCCGAAGCCCCGCGAGCTCCACGCGCAGCGCCTCGGGCTCGACGAGAAGTTCTGCGGTCGGCGGCCCGCCCGTTCCGCGGCCGAGCTGGCGCGGCGTATAGGCCTCGAGCACGAACGCGCCGCCCGGCTGGAGCGCGGCGAGCAGCTTTGCGTGCATCGTCCGGCGCGCGGCCCGCGGCAGGTGGCACCAGATCGAGACGATGCCGGCCCAGCGCGCGACACCGAAGTCCCAGGCGGTCACGTCGGCCACCTCGGTGACGAGGGTCACGCCCCGCCGGGCGGCCAGCGCTCGCGCCTTGGCGAGCCCGACCGGCGAGAGGTCGATCGCGGTCACCGCGTGGCCCTGCTCCGCACAGAAGACGCCGTTGCGCCCCTCTCCGTCGGCGAGGCAGAGGACCGGCCCCGGCGGGATCCGCGCGACGACCTCCCGCAGCCAGTCGCTCGGCGCCTCGCCGTAGGCGAACCCTTCCGCGGCGTAGCGGGCATCCCAGTTCGCGGCGATCTCGGCGGGCGTCGGTCCGGCCATCGGAGGCTCCTTCGGGGCACCGGCGGACGGGTCCTCCCGCGGGGCGGCGCACAGTCTGCCTTCGGGCCAGGGAGCGTGAACGTGGATTTTCTGAAGCGGACGATGATCGGCGCAGGGATCGGGACCGTCGGGATGCTGCTCTACGCGGGCTTCGGCACGCTGATGGGATCGACCTGAGCCTCCTGTGACCCGGCGGTCGCCGGGCCCCTCGGCGCGATCCTCGGCGCGCTCCTCATGCGGAACGTCGGGCGGTACGAGCCGGACTGAACCGGGGTCGTTCCGCTCGACGGGATCGCTGCGCGTCGTGAGCGGACGGCCGCACCCCGGGAATACATCGGCGTCATGTGGGCAGCCGTGCTCCGGACGAATACGCGTCTTTCGTGCCCCTCGCCTCGTTCCGGCGATCGTATTCATGGACAGCTATGCACCACACATGTTGCGGCGCCCGGGCCGGCCCCGCAGGCTCCCTCCCGTAGCGGCGATCGTGCCGCCAAGGAGAGAGCGCATGCGTTTCGGATCGAAGGCGTGGGCGGTCGTGGTCGCGGCGGGGCTCGCAGGCTGTGGGGCAGAGGCGACGGCGCCGGGCGGGACGAGCGCGCCGGAGCAGACGATCCGCGGCTCGCTCTCAGGCGCCACGAGCGTCGCGGCGATCAACGAGGCCGGCGCGCGCGTCGACGGCACGCTGACCGGTGACCGCTTCGAGATCGCGCTGCCGGCCGGCCACGTCTGGAAGCTCGCGGTCCGCACCGGCGTGGACGGGCGCGTGGTCTATCCGCGCGGCGGCGCCTTCGACGGTGGTCTTCGGATCCGGGCCGGCGTGGCCGCGTTCGACCTCGGCACGCTCCGCCCCGTCACGCTGCAGCAGGGTCTCGGCTCGGACGACGCCGCGCCCGAGGGCACGGGCGGCGCCGGCGGCGAACAGGAGCAGGAGCTCGAGGACGGGCACGACAGCTGCCACGACGGCCTCGACGCGGCGACCGGCGCGGCGTGCATCGACGACGACGACGGCGAGGAGTGCGAGGGCGAGGACGACGACGCCGAGCTCACGTGCGACGACGACTGCGCCGCGGGCGAGGCCTACGAGCCGGAGAACGTGCCGCCGACCTCCTTCGGTGACTGCACCGAGGACGAGGGCTCGGACGACGACGGCGCCGACGACGCGGGCGACGACCACGGCGGCGACCATGGTGGCAGCGGCGGCGGCAGCGACGACGCCCCGTAGCCGATCACCGCACGACGCAGCGACAAGAGCGCGCCGCGCCCGACCGGGCGGCGCGCTCTTCGTCGTTTCGGGGAGGGGACGCCGATATCGACGCGCGCGCGACGCGGTCACGCCCGCGCGGCTTCGCGCCCATTGGATCGTGCGGCTGCCTGCACCCCTTCGCCGCCCCAGGCGGGAGGCCCCTCGCCCGCGATGCTGCCCACCCTCCCCCTCCTGCTCTGCGCGCTCGCGGCCGAGGCGCCGCCACCCGCGTCCGTCGGCGGCGTCGACGGGGTCGAGGCGCTCGTGCGCGACGCGCTCGACGGCCGGCCCGAGCTCGCGGGCGCCCTCGCGTCGGAGCGCGCCGCGAAGGAGCGCGTCCCGCAGGCCGGCGCGCTCCCGAACCCGATGCTCCAGCTCGGGCTGCAGAACGACGGCCTCGACGCC
>CAYHCR010000501.1:0-3969 GCA_964354895.1 uncultured Myxococcales bacterium
CCCTGCCCGCCCCCCTCACGCTCTCCCCCTCCGCCTGCTGCTTCGGCGGCTCCGGCGGCGGCGGCGGGATGTTCGCCAACGAAGAGGCGCGCAAGAGCTTCGTCCCGTCGTTCAACCAGAACGGCATCAAGGGCTGCTCGCTCGCGGCGAGGGGCGCGGAGCTCAAGGAGCTCGAGTACACGTGCAAGTCCGAGCCGATCGCGGCGCTCGAGGCGGCGATCAAGCCGACCTGCGTCGGCTTCCAGCTGGTCGGCTTCTCGCGGATGAAGGTGCTCGGCAAGGACGGCAGCGCGACCGTCGACATCGGGAAGGACTGCGTCTTTTCCAAGCCCTAAAGCACCTTGCCGGGGTTGAGGATCCCCCTCGGATCGAAGAGCGCCTTGAGCCGACGCTGCAGCGCGAGCAGCGGGGCTGGCTGCTCCCACGTGAGGTGCGTGCGCTTGGCGAGCCCGATCCCGTGCTCCCCGCTCACGGTGCCGCCGAGGGCGAGCGCGTCGCGCACGAGGTCGTCGAGGCAACGCTCGACCGCGGGCAGCTCTGCCGGGTCTCGGTAGAGGACGTTCGTGTGCAGGTTGCCGTCGCCGGCGTGGCCGTACGTCGAGACCGAGAAGCCGTGCGCCCGGCCGATCGCGCGGGCGTTTCCGATCGCCTCCGCGAGCCGCGCGCGAGGGACGACGACGTCCTCGCTGCGCTTGCGGCCGCAGAGCGCCCGGAGCGCCTCGGAGACCAGCGCCCGCACGGCCCAGAGCTGCCTGCGCTCCTGCTCGCGGGTCGCCACGATCGCCTGACCGCCGATCGCCTGCAGCCGCTCTCCCGCGTCGATGATCGCCGCCTCGACCTCGGCCGCCGTGCGACCCTCGAGCTCCACGAGCAGCGCCGCCCCCGCCCGCGCCGGGAGCCGCAGCGCCGGCTGCGCGCCGATCGCCGCGAGCGCGACCTCGTCGAAGAGCTCCAGCGCGCGCGGCGCGACGTGCGCCTCGTGGAGCGCCTCGATCCCGCCGAGCGCGGCCTCCACCGAAGCGAACGTCACCAGCATCGTCGCGACCGCGCCGGGCTTGGGCACGAGCCGCAAGGTCGCTTCGGTCACGACGCCGAGCGTCCCCTCGGAGCCGACGAAGAGCGAGACCAGGTCGTAGCCCGCGACGCCCTTCGCGGTCTGTCGACCGAGCCGGAGGATCTCGCCGTCCGCGAGCACGACCTCGAGCCCCAGGACGTGGTCGCGCGTCACGCCATAGCGAAGCGCGCGGGGACCGCCTGCGTTACAGGCGATGTTCCCTCCGATCGTGCAGCTCTGCCAGGAATTCGGATCGGGGCCCCAGAGCCATCCCGCCGCGTCCGCCGCCTCCATCAGCCGCGCCGTCACGAGCCCGGGCTGCGCGCGCGCCACGCCCGATCGCGCGTCGAGCGACACCAGCGCGTCCATCCGCGCGAGCGAGAGCACGAGCCCGCCCGGCGAGGGGATCGCGCCGCCCGCCTTGCCGGTGCGCGCGCCGGCCGGCGTCACCGGCACGCCACGCTCGTTGGCCCGTGCGAGCAGCGCCGCGACCTCCGCCGTGCTTCGCGGCGTCGCGACGAGCCCGGGGCGGACGCCCGGCAGCTGCGACTCGTCGCCCGACGCCGCGTCCAGGGCGTGGGGCTCGTCCGAGAGCCGGTCGGCCGGGACGACGCCTTCGAACGCGCCGCGCAGCGAGGGCGACGTCATCCGAAGACCTCGAGCGCGGTCCCCGTCGCGGCGTGGGGCGCGTCGCACGCGAGCCACCGCACGGCCTCCGCGACGTCCGTCGGCGCCATCGCGGGCGAGAAGCCGCTGCGGCGCAGCATCTCGGTGTCGGTCGAGCCCGGGAGGACCGAGGCGACGAGCACGCCGCGGCCCTTCACCTCCTCCGAGAGCGCCTTCGTGAAGCCGACGAGGCCCCACTTGCTGGCGCAGTACGAGGCGAGCTTCGGCGTCCCCATCGTCGCGCTGATCGACGAGATGTTGACGATCCGGCCGCGGCCCCGCGCGAGCATGCCCGGCAACACGGCCCGACAGGCGACGAACGGCGCGGTCAGGTTCACCGCGACGACGCGCTCCCAGCTCTCGCGGCTCGTCGCCGTCACCTCGGCGATCTCGACGATCCCGGCGTTGTTGACGAGCACCTCGCACGGGCCGAGGGCAGCTTCGCAGCTCGCGAGCGCCGCCTCGAGGCGAGCGCCGTCCTGCAGGTCGCAGATCGCGACGAAGGCGCGCCCGCCGAGCGCCCGCAGCTCGACCGCGACCGACTCGAGCTCCGAGGCCGTGCGCGCCACGAGGCCCACCGCCGCGCCCTCCTTCGCGAGCGCGTGCGCGATCGCGCGGCCGATGCCGCGGCCGGCGCCCGTCACGATCGCGACGCGCCCCTGGAGCTTCAAGCGCGCGGCCCGACGCGCCGCAGGAAACGCTCGCGCAGCTCGACCCGCTCGCCGAACGCGCCGGTGAAGGCCTCCGTCAACGCGCGCGCCTGCGACTGCCGCTCACCACGGACCGTCATGCAGGTCTGCTCCGCCTCGAGCACCACGGCAGCGCCAGGTGACCCGAGCTCCTGCTCGATCGCCGTCGCGATCCGGCGCGCGAGCGTCTCCTGCAGGATCAACCGGTGCGCGAACGCGTCCACCAGCCGCGCGAGCTGGCTGAAGCCGACCACGCGCCCGGCCGGCAGGTACGCGACGCTCGCGACGCCACGGTACGGGAGCAGGTGGTGCGGGCACATCGAGACGAAGTCGATGCCGGTGACGAGCACCATCTCGTCGGACGCGGGCGCCTCCGCGTCGTAGACGGAGCCGAGCACGCTCGCCGGATCCCGGCCATAGCCGTCGAGGAATTCCTCCGCCCAGGCCTTCGCGACCCTGGCGGGCGTCTCGCGGACGTTCTCGTCACGCAGGTCGATCCCGCAGCCGTCGAGGAAGAGGCGGATCCCCTCGGCCATCTTCGCGGGATCGGCGGGGCGCAACCGCGCGGTCTCGCCCGGCACGGCTGCGCGACGCTTACTTCGCGGCATGCTCGCCCCGGTACGTGATCGAGTACTGCGGGGGCTCGAAGAGCTCCAGCTGCGTCATCCCGGGCAGCTGACCCTTCAGCTGGTCCCACATCCACACGATGATGTTCTCCGCGGTGGGGTTCTCCATGAAGTCGTTCAGCGTGTGGTGATCGCACTGGTTGAGCACGCGATCCCAGACGATCTTCTTGATGATCTCGAAGTCGATCACCATTCCGTCTTTGGGATTGGGGGTGCCCTGGGCGGTGACGAGGAGCTTGTAGTTGTGGCCGTGCATGCGGAAGCACGGGCCGTCGTAGAACGGCAAGCGGTGGGCGCTGCAGAAGTCAAACTCCACCCGGATCGACATGAGCGGCAGCATCGGCGGACTCCCGCGCCCGGGACGGGCGCACGGCGGTCCCCCTACCGCGGAGCCGCCCGGTCCCGCAAGGATGCGCGAGCCCTGCGGGTGGTGCAGGCGGGCGCCGTTGGGGCCCCCAAAACGACGACGGGCCCCGCGGCCAGCAGCCGGGAGCCCGTGTCGAGTCGCTCGAGAGGAGCGCTAGTCCGCCGCGACCGCCGAGAGCGCGGCTTCGCCGACCGGCGTCTCGACCTCGATGTCGAGGTGCTTGTAGGCGCCGATCCCCGTCCCGGCCGGGATCAACCGACCCATGATCACGTTCTCCTTGAGGCCGCGCAGGTGATCGACCTTGCTGGAGATCGCCGCCTCGGTCAGCACCTTCGTCGTCTCCTGGAAGGAGGAGGCGGAGATGAAGGACTCCGTCGAGAGCGACGCCTTCGTGATGCCGAGCAGCAGCGCCGTGGCCTGTGCCACCTTGCCGCCCTGGGTCGCCACGCGCTCGTTCTCGGCGTCGAGGACGTGCTTCTCGACCTGCTCGTCGTGGAGGAACGTGGTGTCACCGGAGTCGGTGATGCGCACGCGGCGCAGCATCTGACGGACGATGGTCTCGATGTG